>JAFKLU010000123.1:0-2608 GCA_017304105.1 Sphingomonadales bacterium | reverse complement strand
CACCTGGCCCTGCGCCTGGTTGCGGGCGGCGCTTTCCGCATTCAGCCGCTCCACCGTGGCGCCAAGCTCGTCAATCCGGAGCTTCATCCCCCGCACCGCGAAGACGGCAAGGACGACGGCGAACACGAAACTGAGCGCAAGCATCGTGCGCGCGATCATGTTGCGCTGTGTCGCCAATGCGGAGCGATAGTCGAGCAGCCGCTCCTCCTCATGCAGCATGCGCTGGAGGACGTCACTGAACTCCAGCATCACGCTGTGGCCGCGCCCGGAACGAAGGAGATCGGCCGCCTCGTCCTTCTTGCCCGCCATCATGAGCTGGACGCCCATGTCGAGCACCTCCATGCGGGTCGAGACGAGCTGCCGGAGCTGCGTCGCCGCGACCACCTGAGGGGGATTGTCGCTGGTCGCCGCCGCGAGCGAGCGGAGCAGGCCGGGCAGGTCCGTTCTGGCGCTGTTGAACGGCACGAGATAGGATTGATCCCCGGTGAGGAGATAGCCGCGCTGCCCTGTCTCGGCGAGCGTCACCATGCGCCCGACGTCGGAGATCTGGGCCTGCACGCGGAGCGTGTGCCGCACCCAATCGTTCGCGCGCTCCTGCAGCACCGTGGCCCGATAGGCGACCAGCACGGCGATAGCGAGCACCGCAAAACCCAGCGCGAGCAGAATGACGGGTCTGCGCGACTGAGTCGTGACCATCGGTGGAGGTTCCCCCTCTCGCGCGGAACGGCAGCGATCCGCGCGATTGAGCAAGTAGATACCCGTAGCTGCCACCCAAAGGCAACCGGCAAGACGTTGATATGCGGCAAGTCGCCGGCACGCGCCCGACAAATGTGGCTTTTAGGCCGGGAAGCGCTAAGGCTTGCTCATTGGGTGAGGGTGGAGCGCTGATGACGAAGAAACGCATATTGGTGACGGGCGGCGCGGCGGGGATCGGCTTCGCCATCGCCAGGCGCTTTGTGGAAGAAGGCGCGCAGGTGCTGACCTGTGACGTGAATGCAGCGGGACTTGAGCAGGCGCTCGCGCAGGTGCCCGGCCTCAAGGGCGTGCCGTGCGACGTCGCCGACACCCCGCAGATCGACACCCTGTTCGAGGCGCTGGAGCGGGAGCTGGACGGCCTTGACGTTCTCGTCAACAATGTCGGCATCGGCGGGCCGACCAAGCCGGCGGAGGAACTGACCGGCGCGGAATGGCGCCAGGTGCTCGATATCAATCTCACCGGCACCTTCGAGGTGACGCGCCGCGCTATCCCGCATCTCAAGCGCAGCGCCGGGACGATCATCAACATGTCGTCGGCGGCCGGACGCTATGGCTATCCCAACCGCATCGCCTATTCGACCACCAAATGGGGCCTGATCGGCTTCACCAAGACGCTCTCGATGGAGCTGGGCGTCCACGACATCACTGTGAACGCGATCCTGCCCGGCGCGGTGGGCGGCGAGCGGTTCGACAGGGTGATCGCGGGCCGCGCGCAGGTGAGCGGCCGCAGCCTGGAGGACGAGATCGCGCTCGGCCTCGCCACGCAGTCGGTCAAGCGCATCGTGCCGCCCCAGCATATCGCCGACCTCGCCGTGTTCCTGACGACGCCGGCCGGCCGCTCCTTCTCCGGCGCGGCGCTGCCCATGGACAACGACCTCCAGCACGGCTGAGCCCGCGCGCCCTGCCCGGCCGCTTGTGACAAATTGTGGCGCAAGGCACCGCTGCCTTGCGGCCTCCCTTCCTGCCCCCTACATCTTCCGGGAATAGTTTTTCTCAAGGAGATGAAGACGTTGAACGGCATGAAGACGGCCATGTTGCTGGCGGCGCTGACGGCGCTGTTCATGGCGCTTGGCTATATGTTCGGCGGCAGCGGCGGCGCGGTGATCGCCCTGCTCGCGGCGGCGGGCATGAACCTGTTCACTTACTGGAATGCGGACAAGATCGTCCTGCGCATGCACAATGCGCGCGAGGTCGATCCGCGCAGCGATTTCTACCGGATGGTCGAGCGGCTGGCGCGCAACGCGAAGCTGCCGATGCCGCGCGTCTACATCGTCGAGGACCCGAGCCCCAATGCCTTCGCGACCGGTCGCAATCCGCAAAATGCGGCCGTGGCGGCGACGACCGGCCTGCTGAACATGCTCAGCCCCGATGAAGTCGCCGGGGTGATGGCCCACGAGCTTGGCCATGTGCGCAATCGCGACACGCTGGTGATGACCATGGTCGCGACCCTCGCGGGCGCCATCTCCATGATCGCCAACTTCGCCTTCTTCTTCCGCGGCAATGACGAGAATGCGCCCAATCCGCTGGCGGGCATCCTCGCGGTGCTGGTTGCCCCGTTCGCGGCGATGATCGTGCAGATGGCGATCAGCCGCACGCGCGAATTCGGCGCGGACCGGGCAGGCGCGGAAATCTCGGGCAATCCGGATGCGCTCGCCTCGGCGCTGGCCCGGATCGCAGGCGCCGCGCAGCGCAGGCCGACGCAGGCCGCCGCGCACAATCCGGCAGCGGCGCAGCTCTACATCGGGCCGACCGGCGTCTCCGAGCTGTTCTCGACCCATCCCGCCACTGAGCGGCGGATCGCGGCGCTGCGCGCGATGCAGCCCGGCGCGGCGCCGGCAGCCCCCCGCCGGGC
>JAFKLU010000122.1 GCA_017304105.1 Sphingomonadales bacterium | reverse complement strand
CGTCCTTTCGCCCCGGCGCTCGCCGGAAGGGCGCATTTCACCCCAGCACTTCCTGCACCGCAGCGACCAGCGAGCGGGAGCGCACTGGTTTGGCGAAGGTCGGCACTTCGTCGAAGATGGCGGGATGCCTCTCCGCCAGATAGCCGGAGGTGACGAAGAACGGAATGCCATCGTCCTTGAGGCGCTGGGCGAGCGGCGCGGAGGTTTCGCCGCGCCCCAGATTGATGTCGAGGATGGCGAGCGCGCAATCATGCCGGTCGAGCAGGGCCATGGCGGTGCGCAGGTTGCTCGCCGGGCCGATCACGTCGAAGCCCGCATTCTCCAGCATGGCGGCGAGACCGAGGCCGATCAGAGCCTCGTCCTCCACCACCAATATGTTGCGCCCCAGAGCGCGCGGCGTGATGGCATGAGGCCAGCGCGACCCGGCCTTGCTTCGGGCGTGCGCTGTCTCGCGAACAAAAAGGGACGCCGCAACTAGCGCCCCGGCATGGTCCCGAACGGGCGAGGCGGTAACAGTGACGCCGATTTCATGACCAGAGGCGTCGAGATGCAGTGTTTCGAACGCGTCAACGTGGCTGCCTTCGCCGACGCGGTCCAGCAATCTCTCCTGCTCGCGCCGCCGGTCATAGGGAATGATGCGGCTGATCGGACGGCCGATCATGTCGCTGGAACTATAGCCAAAGAGCTGTGCGGCGGACTCGTTCCAGCTCAGTACCGTCCCGTGCAGGTCCAAGCCGATGATCGCATCCCTGGCGGACTGCACGATCGCGGCAAGCAACGCGGCGTCCCCCTGGGTGAGGGGAGTGGGCAACCGGCGTTCCTCATGATCGAACCGGGCCATGGTCCATGCCCCTTTCCATTTCGTCCCGCTCCGGGACGAAACATGACCGAGTCGCGGCAGCCATTCAATTGTATTAACCCGATTTCGCGACGGAGCGTTGCGGCCGAAATTTCTTCTATTCGATCCGCTCGACTCGCCAGCCCAGTTCCGTGAGGCGCGCCTGCAGGCTGTCCTCGCCCAGCAGATGGCCGGCGCCCACCGCCACGAAGGCCGTGCCGCTCCCTTCGCTCAGATCCCGATCCAGCAGGCGCGCCCAGCGGCGGTTGCGCTGATCGACCAGCGTGCGCCAGAGCACCGGCGATTGGGCCAGGGGCGTCAGGAACTGGCTTTCGAGGCGGGCGAGGTCGCCGCCTGCCCAGGCCTCATGAAGCTCGCCGTAGAGCCGCGCCGCGTCGTGCGCCTCGCGCACGGACTGGACGAGCAGGTCGCGCTGGTCGGGCTCCGGCAGGCGGTCGAACAGGCCGAGCTGACCCTCGATCGTTTCCAGGCCCAGAACAGGCTTGCCCGCTTGCTCGAAGCGGCGCGCGAGTACGGCCTCGGGGGCATCGTCGGCCGAGAGCAGCAGGTCTGAGGAAGCCGCTGCGCTGACGACAAGGGCCGCCGCCCAGCTTTCATAGCCGTCGAGCTGGCGAAGCTCGGCGGGATGGCGGGCTCTGAGTGTGCGCAGATGGGCGCTGTCGTCGGCGGGAAGGCGCGCCTCGATCCGCGGCAGGCCGGGCGAACGGCCGAGCCGCTCGAATATGGCGTGGCTGGAACGCTCGGCATCGAGGCCGGTGACTTCCAGATACAGTCGGTCGCTGCGATCCAGCGCTGAAGCGATGGCGGGGGTAAGCCAGGGTTCTCCGCGCCGCACGGCATGAATGGTGCCGAACAGATAGGCGTGCCGCCCGTCCTTCTCGATGCGCCAGAGCGCGGGCCGGTGCATGGACTCGGGCGGCGCGCCGAACTGCCAGCCGAGCCAGGCAAGGCCCGCAAGCAGCAGGAGGGCCGCCGGGATGAGGAGCCGTCGATCCGCGATGCGCATCATCGGCGCTTATCGCACCTTGCGCACGCGGCGTGTCGTGATGCCGCGCACTGCCAGCATGTCCTGCACGCTGCCCTTGCCGGCGAGATGACCGGCGCCCACCGCCATGAACACCACGCCCGGCCGGTCCATGCGCGCCTTGATCCACTCGGCCCAATTGGAATTGCGATCGGTGAGCAGGCGCTTCTCCAACACGGGATCGGAATCGACCGACTCGTTCATGATGGCTGAGAGCCTGTCAGGCTCCCCGGCCGCCCAGGCGCCGATCATCTGCTCGATGGTCTCGGGCAGGGTCGGCAGCTCATCGAGCGTTTCGCTCAGCAGTTCCAGTTGCAGGGCGTCCGGCAAGGATGAGAAGAATCCGATCTGCTGCGCAGAGGTTTCCAGCCCGGCGAGTTTCTTGCCCTGCGCCCGCGCCGTCGCCTCGATCAGCCGATCGGCGCCGCTTTCCGGATCATAGCCGAGCGAGCGGAGCGGCAGGACTGTCAGCGTGAAGGTGGCGAAGCCTGCTGCGCCGACCACAAGGCCGAAGACGCTTTTGCCCGTTGCAAGTCGCGCGCCAAGGCCCTCGGCCTGCTCGGGCCGGGCGGCGTGCGCGTCAACCGCGCGGGCTGTCTTGACCGTTGCGCGGGTGGCCCGATCGCAGTGGTGTACCCGGAGGCCGTCTGGTACAGCTATGTCGATCAAGCGGACATCGATGAAATCGTCGAGTCGCATCTGCGCGATGGCGTCGTGGTCGAGCGGC
>JAFKLU010000121.1 GCA_017304105.1 Sphingomonadales bacterium | reverse complement strand
GATGCGCTTCTGCGCGACGATGCGCAGGCCCGCCTCCTCGATCATGGCATTGATGCCGCCGGTCAGGTTGCGCTGGGTGGCATCCGGCTTGATGATCGAAAAAGTACGCTGGACCGACATGGGCGCCTCGCAGGAACGGGTTGCTGTGTGAAAGGATTGGGTGCGGCTCTGTAGCAGCGCCGTTTCGCCCACACAAGCACCCCTGCCGCCATTCGGGCTTGCACTTTCGGGCGCTCCGGGCCAAATCCCGCGCATCATGCTTCAGATCAACGACCTGACCTACCGTCTCGGCGAGCGGCTCCTGCTCGATCATGCCACGGTCTCGATTCCAACCGGCGCGCGCGTCGGCATGGGTGACGATCGGCTCGCGATTCGTGCCGGGCGGATAGAGATAGGCATCGAGCACGCATTGCCCATTGGCGAACTGGAGCTTGCGGGCGGTAGGATCGCGAATGTCGAGGCGCGGCGCGCCAAACAGGCGGACGAGCCCGCGCGCATCGGCGCCGATGACGCCCGTCGGCTCCGGCTTGCTGGCTGGCGTGAAGCCCGCCGCCGGCGCCGGCAGCCTGGCCGGCGGCACAAGGCTCGACCCGCAGGATGCGAGGAGCGAGAGCAGGGGAGCGAGCGGGAGAAGATGTCGCCTAGGCACGGAGCGCCGATGTCGCATGAAACATGTGCGCGGCAATAGCCACGCTCCACACCGGCGCAAACAGGTTTACGACCGGCGGCAGGAATAGGAGCGCCGAGACGAGGCCGATCTGCCATCGCTCGCCGCCGGTGAGCCGGGGCAGGTCCGGATGCCGCCCCTCGACCAGCTCCGCCATGTCGCGCCCGAGCAGATAGGCGTTCACGAGCAGGAACAGCAGCGGCGCGCCAATGCCGGTGCCGAGCAGCAGAAGATAGAGCGGCAGCGCCGCGAGGTTCCAGCCGATGGCGCGCAGCACGGAGCGCGCGGCCACCGCCACCCCTTCCTTCACCGGCACGACGCGGGCCGAGGCATGGCGCTCACCATAGCTCGCCTGCTCGACCGCCGCGACGATCCGGTCCGCATAGAGCCCGACAATGCCGATCGCTACGGCGCGGAACAACAGCCAGGCGCAAAGCACCGCGACCAGCACGGCGAGCGCGGCCCCTGCCAGCCCCTCATGCCCTACCCAGCCCAGATGCAGGAACAGCGCCCGCAGCCCCGCCCAGAGGCCGATGCCAAGCAGCACGAACAGTAGCAGGGTCAGCCCCAGCGTCCGCCACAGCACGGCGCGGACCTGCGGCAGCGCAATCTGCGGGAGGGCCCGGAAGAAGGCGGTGACGATCATGGCGCCGAATTCTTGCGCGCTGGCACGGCGCCCGGTCAAGCCGATGGCCGACAGAATCCATTCCCGTCCTCCCGACATGCCCCGCGCTTGCGGCCCCGTCCGCCCGCCGGTAGGACGGGCCAACCCGCGCACCGCCGCGCGCCCAGCCATCTCAGGAAGGAAACGCCGCTTGTCCGAGCCCGCACTCGACATCGTCGCCATCGGCAATGCCATCGTCGATGTCATCTCGCAGGAAGACGACAGCTTCATCGCGGAGCATGGGCTGACCAAGGGCGGCATGCAACTCGTCGACGCCGCCCTGGCCGAGCTGCTCTACGCCGATATGGGCCCGGCGCGCGAGATCAGCGGCGGATCGGCAGCGAACACGCTCGCGGGCATGGCCATGCTCGGCCGCCAGTGCGGCTTCATCGGCCAGGTGCACGAGGACCAGCTCGGCACCATCTTCGCGCATGATATCCGCACCATCGGCATCCGCTTCGAGACGCCCGCCGCGGCCGACGGCCCGCCGACCGCACGCTGCCTCATCATGGTGACGCCGGATGCGCAGCGCACCATGAACACCTTCCTCGGCGCCTCGCAGTTCCTGCCGCCGCAGGCGGTGGACCTCGACATGATCCGCTCGGCCCGCATCCTCTATCTGGAGGGCTATCTCTGGGATCCCGAGCAGCCCCGCGCCGCGATGCGCAGCGCGATCCGTGCCGCGCGCGAGGCAGGGCGGGAAATCGCCTTCACCCTGTCCGACGCCTTCGTGATCGAGCGCCACCGCGAGGATTTCCTGAGGCTGATCGAGGAAGGGCAGATCGACATCCTGTTCGCCAACGAGAACGAGATTCGCTCGCTCGCGCAGACCGAGGATTTCGAGAAGGCCGTGGCGAAGATCGCGCCGGGCCTCCCGACCCTCGTGGTGACGCGCGGCGAGAAGGGCGCCATCGCCATCCGGAGCGGGGAGCGCCATACCGCGCAGGCAGCGCCGGTCGACCGGATCGTCGACACCACCGGCGCGGGCGATCTGTTCGCGGCGGGCTTCCTCACCGGCCACATCCAAGGCAAGACGGCCGAGCAATGCCTCGCCATCGGCGCCCTCTGCGCGGGCGAGATCATTTCGCATTTCGGCGCGCGGCCGGAGACGGATCTCGGGAAGCTGGTCGGCCCGCTGCTGGACTGAGCGCGAGCCGCCCCGCCATGGGTTCCTGCCCGCGCAGGCAGGAGCCCAGGACCCAACGGCGGGTCCTTGCTGCACTCGACACCCGCCTCCACAATTGCATTGGTTCAATGCAGGGCGAGCAGACCGCCATTGGC
>JAFKLU010000120.1 GCA_017304105.1 Sphingomonadales bacterium | reverse complement strand
TCTCCCGTTCGACCTTCAACTGGGGCGTGAAGGTTCCCGGCGCGCCGGGCCACGTCATGTATGTCTGGGTCGACGCGCTCACAAATTATCTGACTGGCGCCGGCTATCCCTATGATCCTGAACGGATGCAGCGTTACTGGTCGCCGGAAACGGAGATCGTCCATATCATCGGTAAGGACATTGTGCGCTTCCACGCTGTCTACTGGCCGGCCTTCCTGATGAGCGCAAAGCTGCCGCTTCCGGACAAGATCTTCGGACACGGCTTCCTGCTCAATCGCGGCGAGAAGATGTCGAAATCGCTCGGCAATGTCGCCGATCCGTCAGAACTGGCCGAGCGCTTCGGCGTGGACGCGCTGCGTTATTTCCTGCTCGCCGAGGTGAGCTTCGGGAATGATGGAAGCTATAGCTCGGAAGCCATTGTTCATAAGACGAATACTGAGCTTGGCAATGCGTTCGGAAATCTCGCCCAGCGCACCTTGAGCTTCATCGCCAAGAACCTCGGTGGCCGCTTGCCCACGCCTGCCGCGCAGCCGGAGGACAGCGCCCTGCTGGAGACCGTGCGTGAGGCGGCCACGGTCGAGGTACCCGGCGCTTTCCAGGCGCTGGCGCCGCACGAGGCGATCCAGGCCTGGTTGCGCGCCGTCTATGCCTGCAACGCCTATATCGATACGCAGGCCCCCTGGGCGCTGCGCAAGACCGATCCGGCGCGGATGGAGGCTGTGCTGGCGACGCTCTACGTCGCGATTGGCGAGCTGGCCGTGGCGATCATGCCCGTCATCCCCACCGCCGCCACGGCCCTGCTCGATCATATGCGCGTGCCGCCCGAGGCGCGCAGCTATGGCGGCCTCGCCAGTGACTGGTATGCGAGCCTGCTCAGCAAGGGCGCGGGCATCGACGCGCCGACGCCCCTGTTCCCCCGGCTCGAACTGCCGGCCGAACCGGACGCGCAATGATGCTGGTCGATAGCCATTGCCACCTCAACTATGAGGGGCTGGTCGAGGATCAGGCCGCCGTCCTCGCGCGGGCGCGGGCGGCGGGCGTCGGCACCATGCTCAACATCTCCACCCGCGAGCGCGAATGGGCGGACATCGTCGGCACGGCCGAGCGCGAGAGCGACGTGTGGGCTACTGTCGGCATCCATCCGCACGAGGCCGACCAGCATCCGCATGTCGACACGGCCAAGCTCGTCGCCGCCGCTGCCCATCCCAGGGTGATCGGCATCGGCGAAACCGGCCTCGATTATTATTATGATCATAGCGACCGCGCCCGGCAGCAGGCCAGCTTCCGCGCCCATATCGCCGCCGCGCGCGAGACCGGCTTGCCGCTCATCGTCCACACGCGCGATGCCGAGGAGGACACGGCCGCTATCTTGCGCGATGAGATGGGGAAGGGCGCCTTTAGCGGCGTCATTCATTGCTTCACCGCGAGCGGCGCTTTCGCCGACATTGCGCTGGAACTCGGCTTCTACATCAGCATTTCGGGTATCGTGACCTTCAAGAACGCCAAGGCGCTGCAGGAGACCGCAGCGCGCATCCCGTCCAAGCGGCTGCTGATCGAGACGGATGCGCCGTTCCTGGCGCCGGTGCCGCATCGTGGCCGCCCCTGCGAGCCGGCCTATGTCGCGGACACGGCCCGCTTCCTCGCGGACCTGCGCGGGGAGACGCTGGACGAACTCGGCGCCGCAACGACCCGCAATTTCTTCGCGCTGTTCAGCAAGAGCGCGGCGGGTCATGCTCGGCAGCGGCACCTCCTCCGGCGTGCCGCGCATCGGCGGCGACTGGGGCGCCTGCGATCCCGCCGATCCGCGCAATGCCCGCACGCGGGTCTCCATCCTCGTGGAAAGCGAGACGACGCGTATCCTCGTCGATACCTCGCCGGACATGCGCGCCCAGCTGCTCGCCGCCGGCGTCATCCATATCGACGCGGTGCTCTGGACGCATGACCATGCCGACCACACCCATGGCCTCGACGATCTGCGCCAGATCATGCACCATCGCGGCACGCCCGTGCCGGCCTATGCGCACCGCGCCACGATGGCCAAGCTGCAGGCGCGCTTCGATTATGTGTTCGAGGGCGGGCAGGGGTATCGCCCTACCGTCGAGGGGCGGGCCCTGCCCGACGAAGGAGTGACCATCGGCGACATCGCCGTGCGCCATGTCGATCAGCCGCACGGCCCCATCTATTCGAGCGGCTTCCGCTTCGACTTTGATGGCAAGTCGATCGCCTATGCCACGGATTTCCATGTGATGACGGAGGCGATGATCGCGCTTTACGCCGGTGTCGACTGCCTCGTCGTCGATGCGTTGCGCGAGAGGCCGCACCCGACCCACGCGCATCTGGCACTGACGCTGGAGGCGATCGAGGCGATCCGCCCCGGCCGCGCGATCCTCACGCATATGGACCAGAGTCTCGATTATGCGACTCTCGCGGCCCGCCTTCCTAAGGGCGTCGAGCCGGGTTATGACGGGCTCGTCGTCCGCCTCTGAGCGCGGTTGCGTGCCAGCGGGACGGAGAGGAGAGCCAGCCTGACCGACATCGTTGCCCATAGTCTCTGGATCATCCTTGCACTCGTGCTGGTCGGGAGCAGCCTCGCGTTGCGCCGTCTGCCTCGTGGAAATCTCGCGAAGCTGATCCTGCTGTGGGTGGCGATCTTTGCAGGGCTGTGGCTGCTAGTGCGACTGGTGACCGGCGCCGCATAGTCCCTGCCCCAACACGTCTGGCACCGGCCCGTTCGCGCCCGCGCAAGCCCGCTTCGCTCCGCGCCAAGCCCTGACCGATCGCGCTTTCTAAGCTCCTTCCATAAGGAGAGGGAGGGGCGATGCCGGTTCTCGAATTCGATTATGTGGTCGTCGGTGGCGGATCGGCCGGAGCGGCGCTCGCCGCGCGCCTGGCCGAGCGGGAGGACCGCACGGTGGCGCTGCTGGAAGCGGGCGGGAACGATACCCATCCTTTCATCCATGTGCCGGCCGGGGTTGCCGCGGCGATCGGCACGAAATCGCTCAACTGGCGCTTCGAGACCGTGCCGCAGCCGGGCATGGCCGGGCGGCGCATCCCGGTGCCGCGCGGCAAGGTGGTCGGCGGTTCCGGCCAGATCAACGGCATGGTCTATTTCCGTGGCCACCCGACCGATTTTGATACCTGGGCGGACATGGGGGCCAAGGGGTGGAGCTACCGCGAGGTGCTGCCCTATTTCACCCGCACGGAGAATAACGAAGATCTGCCGGAGTCCGTGTTCCACGGCAAGGGCGGGCCGGTGAACGTCAAATATGTCCGCAATCCGAACCAGCTCAACTATGATTATATGGAGGCGCTCGCTTCGCTCCAGTTCCCGCGATGCGACGATTTCAACGGGCCGAACAGTGAGGGCTACGGCTTTCGTCAGGGCCTGATCCGCGACGGCTTCCGGGAATCGACCGCGCGCGCCATGCTGCATCCGGCGCAGAAGGCGCATCGCAACCTCTCGGTGCTCACGCAGGCGCAGGTGGCGCGCATCCTGTTCGAGGGCAAGCGGGCGATCGGCGTGGCGCTGACCGATGGCCGCATCGTCGGCGCGCGCGCGGAAGTGGCCTTGTGTGCGGGAGCCGTGCAGTCTCCGCAGATCCTGCTCGCCTCCGGCGTCGGCCCGGCGGCGCACCTGCGCGAGATTGGCGTCGAGGTGGTGCATGATCTGCCGGGCGTGGGGGGCAATTATCACGACCATGTGGCCTGCCCGGTGCACATGGAGACGGACGACATCACCTCCTATGGGATCAGCTGGAAGGCGCTGCCGCGCGGCGCCTGGAACGTGCTCCAGTATCTCTTTACACGGACTGGTCCATTCGCTGGAAATGTCTTTGAATCAGTGGCCTTTCTCCGGACTGATCCAGCACTGACGAAGCCTGATGTCCAGTTCGTGTTCCAGCCGGCCAAGCGGCTCACGACCAAGATCCCGCTGCCGGTCGGCCATGGTTATGCGATCAGCCCTGTCTGCCTCTATCCCAAGAGCCGCGGCACGTTGCGCCTCGCCTCGGCGGATGTGCGGGAGGCGCCGCTGATCGATCCGCAGCTGCTCTCCGTGGAAGAGGATATCGAGCCGCTGGTGCGCGCCGTGAAGATCGCTCGTCGCGCTTTCGCTGCGACAAGTTTCGAGAAATATCATGGCGTTGAAGTTGCTCCCGGCCATGATGTGCAAAGCGATGAGGACATCAAGGCGTTCATCCGCTCGTCCGGCTACACCGTCCACCATCCCGGCGGCACCTGCCGCATGGGCGTAGACAAGGATGCGGTCGTCGATCCCGATCTCAGGGTCCACGGGATCGAGGGGCTGCGCGTGGCTGATGCATCTGTCTTCCCGCTGGTCGTGGGCGGTAACACC
>JAFKLU010000119.1:1652-4284 GCA_017304105.1 Sphingomonadales bacterium | reverse complement strand
TCGGCGATACTGTCATCACCGCGCAGCCCGTCGAGCACGATCCTGATCTTGTCCTCGGCCGAGAAGTGGCGCCGGGTCTGCCGCCGGATATCCTTCACCACCCGCTCAGCAGGGGCCTTCATAGGCGATTTTTTAAAGGAGGAGGGTTGTGGCATCATCTTCGTTCCTTCGTCACTACGACGAAGCCCCAACCCTCCTTAAATCACAACCTCAAATCTGTGCCATTGGTGCTGACGGGGAACACATAGATCGACATCGGTCACCCTCCTGCATTGAAGCGTTCGCACGACTTCGTACCATCCAGGAGGGTGGCTAAATCAATTACGCGGTGTCCGACCGAACCGACACATCGCTCCGATCATGAAAAGCGAGCTATCCGCAGTGACCGGCAACACCGACAAAGGCACATTTCCGCCGTTTTACCGCTACCGGCGCGGTTGGTGAGACTTATGGGTTCAGATGGCGCGGCTAAATAGACTTATGGGACAAAGGCAGCGCTATATTGAGGCAAAGTCCTCGATATGTAGGACGGTTTTCCGAGCTAATCTGGCTATGAGCGGAAAACTTTTGAGGCAAACGACATAGGCCCCGCCCCCATCCGCGCGAACGGCTTTGCCTTCGCGCCGCACCGGGCTATCCCGGCGAGCGCGAGGCGGGACGAAAGAGGAGAGACGATGAACGGCAGCCTTTTTGCGGCGCTGAGCGCGGGCAAGGACCTCGAGCGCACAGCGCTCATCAGCGGCTGGGAGCGCCCGCTGAGCTATGGCGCGCTGTTCGCCGCGAGCGCGCGCATGGCCAATCGTCTGGTCGAGCTGGGCGTGGCGCCCGGCGACCGCATCGCCGTGCAGACCGGCAAGAGCGCGGAAACGCTGATCCTCTATCTCGCCGCGCTGCGTGCGGGGGCCGTCTATCTGCCGCTCAACACCGATTATACGCCCGCTGAAGTCAGCTATTTCCTTGGCGATGCCGAACCCGCCCTGTTCGTGGTCGATCCTGCTGCCACGCAGGCTGGCGAGGCGCTGGTCGCGCCCATCGGCGCGCGGCTCGCCACGCTCGGCACGGATGGCAAGAGCGGCACGCTCATCGAGGGGATCGACGCCCTGCCCGCCACCTTCGCGGATGTGCCGCGCACGGCGGATGATCTCGCGGCCATCCTCTACACCTCCGGAACCACCGGCCGCTCCAAGGGCGCGATGCTGACGCACGGCAATCTGCTCTCCAATGCGCGCACGCTCATCGATGCCTGGCGCTTCACGGCCGCCGATGAGTTGCTCCACGCCCTGCCCATCTACCACACGCACGGCCTCTTCGTGGCGACCAACGTCGCGCTGCTCGCCGGCGCCACGATCCGCCTGTTGCCCCGGTTCGAGCCGGACGCGATTTTTCGCGGCCTGGAAACCGCGACCGTGCTCATGGGGGTGCCCACCTTCTACACCCGCCTGCTCGCCGATCCGCGCCTCTCGCGTGAGCGCACCAAGGGCGTGCGCCTGTTCGTCTCGGGCTCAGCGCCGCTGCTGGCCGAGACGCACCGCGCCTGGGAGGCCGCGACCGGCCACCGCATCCTTGAGCGCTACGGCATGACCGAGACGAACATGAACGCCTCCAATCCCTATGAGGGCGAGCGCCGCCCGGGTACGGTCGGCCCGGCGCTGCCCGGCGTATCGATCCGCATTGTGGAGGAAGCCACGCGCACGCCCCTGCCCGCCGGGCAGATCGGCATGATCGAGGTGAAGGGCCCCAATGTGTTCAAGGGCTATTGGCGGATGCCCGAGAAGACCGCCGCCGAGCTGAAGGAAGACGGCTGGTTCATCACCGGCGATCTGGGCCAGCTCAGCGTGGACGGCTATCTGGAGATCGTCGGGCGCGGCAAGGATCTGGTCATCACCGGCGGGCTCAACGTCTATCCCAAGGAAGTCGAGACGGAGATCGACGCGCTGGACGGCGTCGCGGAATCGGCCGTGATCGGCGTGCCGGACCCGGATTTTGGCGAGGCGGTGACGGCGGTGGTCGTGCGCGCGCCGGGCAGCGCGATCAGCGAGAGCGAGATCCGCGAGGCCCTCGCCGCCCGCCTCGCCCGGTTCAAGCTGCCCAAGCGCGTGCTGTTCGTGGAGGCCCTGCCGCGCAACAGCATGGGCAAGGTGCAGAAGAACCTGCTGCGCGAGAACGCGCTGGCGGCGACCTGACGGGGGCAAGCGCGATGAAGCAAGGGAGCGCAGCGCCTGTGCCGCACAATGAGCCGGCCCGGAAGCGGCGGCGGCGCATCCCATGCTGAAGCCACTCTATTTCGCGGGCGGCATCCTGTCCGTCGCGCTGGGCGTGCTCGGCATCGCGTTGCCGCTGCTCCCCACGGTGCCATTCTTCATCCTCGCCGCCTTCTGCTTCGCGCGGTCGAGCCCGGCGCTGGAGCGGCGGCTGCTCGCCTCGCCGCGGTTTGGCCACCACATCCGCGCCTGGCGCGAGCGCGGCGCGATCAGCCGGCGCGGCAAGGTCGCCTCGACCATCGCCTTTGCCATCAGCATCGCAATTTCCGCGCTGTTCGCGCCATGGCCCTGGCCGCTCGCGACGGTGGCAGCGGCGCTGATCTTCGGGACATGGATCTGGCGGCGGCCGGAATAGCTCGCCCCCCGGCCCG
>JAFKLU010000119.1:0-1642 GCA_017304105.1 Sphingomonadales bacterium | reverse complement strand
GTCAGGCCGGGCCAAACCGGGCGGCAATCGCCGCGCCGCATGAGTCCGCCCCTCCCCGCGCGCCGCGCGCGGAGGGGCAGCCGGTCATGCCGCCTTGGCTTGCTCGTCGCTGGCCGGCAGGCGGATCAGATAATCGAACGCCGAGAGCGCCGCCGTGGAGCCCTGCCCCATGGCGATGACGATCTGCTTATAGGGCACCGTCGTGCAGTCGCCCGCCGCGAAGATGCCCGGCTGGGAGGTGTTCGCGCGCGCATCCACCTCGATCTCGCCGCGGTTGCTGAGCGCCACCGCATCGGCCAGAAACTCGGTGTTCGGCACCAGCCCGATCTGGACGAAAATGCCTTCCAGCTCGACCAGATGCGATTGCTCGGTGGTGCGATCCTTGTAGGTGAGGCCGGTCACCTTCTCGCCGTCGCCATGCACTTCGCTCGTCAGGGCCGAGGTGATGACGGTGACGTTGGGCAGGCTGTGCAGCTTGCGCTGGAGCACCGCATCAGCGCGCAGCTGGCTGTCATACTCGATCAGCGTCACATGGCTCACAATGCCCGCGAGGTCGATCGCGGCTTCTACGCCGGAATTGCCGCCGCCGATCACCGCCACGCGCTTGCCCTTGAACAGCGGGCCGTCGCAGTGCGGGCAGTAAGCCACGCCCTTGTTGCGATACTCGTCCTCGCCCGGCACGTTCATCGTGCGCCAGCGCGCGCCGGTCGCCAGAATGATCGCCTTGGCCTCGAGGCTCGCGCCGCTCTCCAGCTGCAGCTCGGCATAGCCGCCCGGCGCCGCGGCCGGGATCAACTTGCTCGCCTTCTGCAGGTTCATGATGTCGACGTCATAGTCCTTCACATGCTGTTCCAGCGCCGTGGCGAGCTTGGGCCCTTCGGTATGCGGCACGGAGATGAAGTTCTCGATCCCCATCGTGTCCAGCACCTGCCCGCCGAAGCGCTCGGCAACGACGCCGGTGCGGATGCCCTTGCGCGCGGCATAGATGGCCGCCGCCGCGCCGGCGGGGCCACCACCGACGACGAGCACGTCGAACGGCTCCTTGGCGGCGATCTTCTCAGCCGCGCGGGCAACGGCGCCGGTATCCAGCTTGGCGAGGATCTGCTCGATCTCCATGCGGCCCGAGGCGAAGACCTCGCCATTCAGATAGACCGTCGGCACGGCCATGATCTTGCGGCTGTCGACCTCGTCCTTGAACAGGGCGCCGTCGATCGAGACGTTCTTGATGCGCGGATTGAGCACGCTCATCGTGTTCAGGGACTGCACCACGTCCGGGCAGTTCTGGCAGGAGAGCGAGAAATAGGTCTCGAAGACGAAGTCGCCGTCCAGCGCCTTCACCTGCTCGATGATGTCATCGCTCAGCTTGGGCGGGTGGCCGCCGACCTGCAGCAGCGCCAGCACCAGCGAGGTGAACTCGTGGCCGAGCGGGATGCCGGCGAAGCGCACGCCGATATCCGTGCCCTTGCGGCGGATGAGGAAGCTGGGGGTGCGCGCATCGCGCTCCTCGGCGGCCAGCGTCACAAGATCGCTCATGCCGGCGATCTCCTGCAGGAGATCGCGCAGCTCGGCGCCCTTCGCGCTGTCATCCAGCGAGGGCACCAGCTCGATCGGCTGTTTGATATGGCCCATATAGGCCTGCAAC
>JAFKLU010000330.1 GCA_017304105.1 Sphingomonadales bacterium | reverse complement strand
GCAGCACAGGGCCACGGGCGGTGAAGACCTCGACGCCCTGCAGGCCGGCGGTATGGCCGGGGAGGAAACGCAGGATGATGCCCGGCGCCAGCTCCTCGTCGCCATCATGAAAGACAACCCGGTCACCGAACAGCAGATGCACCATCTGCGCGACAGGCTCGGCGTCGAAGGGAGCGCGGACGGCCTTGTGGGTCATGCCCCGGCCGGTGGCGAAGGCCATCTCCTCATCCTGGATGTGGAAGCGGGCCTTGGGGAAGATGTCGAGGCTGCCGGCATGATCGTAATGCAGATGCGTTATGACCACGTCCTCGATCGACGCCGGATCGACGCCGATCGCGCGCAGGCCATCCGCCACGGGCCGGATCATCGTCCGCTTGCGCCGGATCGCCGCGTCCTCGCCAAAGCCGGTGTCCACCAGCAGCGGCATCATCCCGTCGCGCTCGATCAGCCAGACATAATAATCGAGCGGCATCGGGGAGGCATGGTCATCTCCCCCAATGAAGTTCTCCGCCGCCGGCCGTTTGTGCCGGGCATAGCGGATGGCATGGATGCGATGATGTGGCGGCGCGCTCATGTCACTTCTTGAAGTGCAGCCGCACCGGCACCTTGGCAGGGCCATGGCCCACCGTGGTCATCCAGGGCTCGATCTCGCCGGCAAGCTCGATGCTGTCCAGCTCACGCACCAGCGCGCCGAACAGGGCATCAGCCTCCATGTAGGCGAGAGTGCGACCAACGCAGGCGTGGACGCCATATCCAAAACCAAGGCTATGCTTCAGATCTCGCCCGACTTTATAGGCGTGCGGATCATCCCAGAAGCGCGGATCGCGATTGGCCGCCGCGAACATGAGGCCGACACGCGTGCCGGCAGGCACGATCATGTCGTCGATCGGCACGTCCACCGTGGTGATGCGCCCGGCCATGCGCGAGGGGCTGTCCCAGCGCAGGCTCTCGTCAAAGGCGTTGCGCACCAGCTTTGGATTCTCCTTCACCTTGGTGAATTCGTGGGGGAACTCCGCCCAGGCGCGCATGGCGTTCGCCATGGTGATGTACGTGGTGTCGGTGCCGGCCGAGAGGATGGTGAGGAGAAGCAGCTTCGCCTCGTCCTCCGTGATCTTGCCCTCGTCCGCCGCCTTGAACAGCAGCATGCCGAAGCCATCCGGTTCGAGCCCCTCGCGCTCGGAGACTTCCTCCAGCCATTTGAGCACCGGACCGAAATCCTCGGTCATCGCTTCCCGGAACAGTTCGTTCTGCGGCCCCATGGTCGCCCAGACCATGTTGGAGAAGCCGGTCATGTGCTTGCGATCACCATGCGGCAGGCCGAGCGCGTCCGGGAAAACGTCATAGACGAATTTGCGCGTCACCTCGGTGACGGCATCGAGCAGTTCCCCATCCTGCTGGCGCAGTTCGCCAACCAGCTTCTCGGCGCCGGCGGTGAAGATCTCCCTCATGGCGTCGAGCGTGCGAGGTGACAAGGCATCGCCAATCACCCGGCGGACGCGCGTATGCTGCGGCGGATCGTCGGTGAGAAGGATTTCCGGACGCAGCGAATTGGGGTCGTGCCAGGGGCGCGACGTGGAAGAAAAGCTCTTCCAGTCCATGAGGCCGGACGCGACATGCTCGTGTCGGCTGATCATCACGGTGCCATCCGCAAGGCGCACGGCGGGGGCGAACTCGCGCAGCGCATCGTCGACATTGCGGGCATCGCGCACCGCCTCGTGCGTGAAGATATCCAGCGGATAATCGGGGATTTCGCGCGCCATGTCCGTTCAGTCCTCCAGTCCGACGCCGAAGAAGCGCTGCCCCTCGCCCTCGCTCCGGATCCAGCCCGCCGTCGGGTCGGCGAAGTGCGCGCCAATGATGAGCGTGCCGCTGTCGCGATATTTGTTGACGAAGTTCACGCGGGTCGCCTCACCGGCCACCGGGTCCATGTCGAAGCGCGCAGGGCGATAAGGTAAAGCTGTTTGGATCGGGTGGTGCATCAGGTCACCAGTGATAACCCCAGTCTCTCCCTTTGACTCGATGCACAGGTGGATATGGCCCGGTGTATGGCCATGGCTCGGCTCCACCCAAAGCTCGTCGCTGATGCGGTGGTCAGTGTCGATGAGGTCGGCCAGGCCGAGCTTCATGATCGGGTCGATGCAGTCGATGAAGTGGCGGACATCATGCAGGCCGTGGTCGTCATGGCTACGCATCTCCTCCCATGCATCGAACTCCGTCTTGCCGAACAGATAGCGCGCATTGGGGAAGGTCGGCGCCCACTCGCTGCCGTTCCAATAGGTGTTCCACCCCACATGATCGAAGTGGAGATGCGTGCAGAGCACCACGTCGATATCCTCGCGCTTGAGGCCGAGCGTGCCCAGATCCTCCATGTAGCTCGTATTAAGATCACGGAAGACATCGAAGAAGCGATCGCGGCCATTGCCGATGCAGGTATCGAGCATGACGTTGAGCGTCGGGGTCTGCACTACGAAGCCCTGGAAGTTCATGATCTGCTGGCCGTCCGGCGTCGCATAATGCGGGTGGAGCCACTTCATCGCGATCACTTCCTCGGGGACGGCGTCCGCGATCGTCATGTTGATATGATCGGTGAAGTTCCAGAGCTCGGCGATGCGCGTCACGGTGACGTCGCCGATCTTCCAACTCCTCATATGTTC
>JAFKLU010000329.1 GCA_017304105.1 Sphingomonadales bacterium | reverse complement strand
GCGACGGTGATGGAGTCGCCCGTGTGGACGCCCATCGGATCGACATTCTCGATCGAGCAGATGATGATGCAATTGTCCGCGCGGTCGCGGACGACTTCCATCTCATATTCCTTCCAGCCGAGCAGCGATTCCTCGATCAGCACCTCGGTCGTCGGCGAGGCGTCGAGGCCCTTGCGGACCGTCTCGATGAACTCCTCGCGATTATAGGCGATGCCGCCGCCCGTGCCGCCCATGGTGAAGCTGGGGCGGATGATCGAGGGGAGCCCGGTATATTCCAGCGCTTCGAGCGCCTCCTCCAGCGTGTGGGCGATGCGCGAGCGCGCGCTCTCAAGCCCGATCTTGTCCATGGCGTCGCGGAACTTGATGCGGTCCTCGGCCTTGTCGATCGCCACCGCATCGGCGCCGATCATCTTGACGCCGAACTTCTCCAGCGTGCCGTCGTTGAACAGCGCCAGCGCCGTGTTGAGCGCGGTCTGCCCGCCCATCGTCGGCAGGATCGCGTCAGGGCGCTCCTTCTCGATGATCTTGGCAACGATCTCCGGCGTCACCGGCTCGACATAGGTCGCGTCGGCCATCTCCGGATCGGTCATGATCGTGGCCGGATTGGAGTTCACCAGGATGATCCGGTAGCCCTCCTCCTTCAGCGCCTTGCAGGCCTGCGTGCCCGAATAATCGAACTCGCACGCCTGGCCGATGATGATCGGGCCAGCGCCGATGATGAGGATCGAGGAGATGTCTGTTCTTTTGGGCATTATTGGCCTCGTTGCATGCTGCTGGCCTTCTTGCCCGTCAGGCAGAGAAGGTCGGGAAAGTGAGAGGGAGCCAAGGCGATCCCCCGGCGTGGGAAGGATCTCACTTCAGCCCCTCCACGAACCGCCGGAACAGATAGAAGCTGTCCTGCGGGCCAGGGCTGGCCTCCGGGTGATACTGCACGCCGAACACCGGATGATCCGTGAAGGCGATGCCGCAATTGCTGCCATCGAACAGGCTCACATGGGGCTGGACGACATTGGGCGGCAGTGTCGCGGCGTCGACCGCGAAGCCGTGGTTCATGCTGGTGATCTCGACCACGCCATCCTCCAGCCGCTTGACCGGATGGTTGGCGCCGCGATGGCCCTGGAACATCTTCGCCGTCTTCGCACCCGCAGCGAGGCCGAGGAGCTGGTGACCAAGGCAGATGCCGAAGATCGGCATGTTCTCGTCGATCAGCCGCTTGATGACGGGCACCGCATATTCGCCAGTCGCGGCGGGGTCGCCGGGGCCGTTCGAGAGGAATACGCCCGCCGGCTTCAGCGCCATGATCTGCTCATAGGTCGCGTTCGCGGGCAGCACTGTCACCTTGGCGCCGGCCTTCACGAGGTTGCGGAAGATATTGTGCTTGGCGCCATAATCGATGGCCACGACATGGGGCCGCTCGCCCCCTTCGCCCGCCTCATAGCCGAAGCCGAGCTTCCACGGCCCGCCGGACCAGTCGCGCTGCTCGCCGGTCACTTCGATAGCAAGGTCCATGCCCTCCAGCCCCGGCCAGGCCATTGCCCGCTCATGCAGCGCCTTCAGATCGAACTGGCCATCCGGATCGTGCGCGATCACCGCATTGGGCGCGCCGGCAGTGCGGATGCGGCGGGTGAGCGCGCGCGTGTCCACGCCGGCCAGACCGATGCGGCCATGGTCCTTCAGCCACTGGTCGAACGGCTCGACATTGCGGAAGTTGGAGGGGGCCGTCACATCCTCGCGCACCACGCAGCCAAGTGCCCAGGGCGTATCCGCCTCGACATCGTCCAGATTGGTACCGACATTGCCGATATGCGGGAAAGTGAACGTGATGATCTGCCCCGCGAAGCTCGGGTCGGTCATGATTTCCTGATAGCCGGTCATCGCGGTGTGGAAGCACAGCTCCCCCACTTCCGCGCCGGTCGCGCCAAAGCCGCGGCCGAAGATGACGGTCCCATCAGCCAGGACCAATACCCCCGTCGCTCCTTTAGGCACGGTCGGGTATTTGGCGTTCGCCATGGCAATAGGTTCCTTCGTTGTCGCTTGTCGGCCCGCGCTCGATCGCCGGCTAAACGGCCGGTGCACTAGGATTTCGAACCTGCCGGGTCAATCTATTAAAATTTCCGCAGAGGCCCTATATCAGCTCCTTTCCCGCAAGGTGACTCGGAGACAGGCGTGATGATTCGCGACGGCATAAAGGCTGCCCAGATCGAGGCGATGAAAAGCGGCGACAAACAGCGGCTTGCCGCTGTGCGCCTCATTCTCGCCAAGCTGAAGGACCGCGACATCGAGTTGCGCACCGCCAGCCAGGTGCCCGAGGACGACGTCATCGTCGTCGACGTGCTGCAGAAAATGGTCAAGCAGCGCCGCGAATCGATCTCCATGTACGAGGCCGGCGGCCGCGCCGAACTCGCCGCGCAGGAGCAGGCGGAGCTGGAGGTGATCGAGAGCTTCCTCCCCCGCCAGCTGAGCGAGGCGGAGACCAGCGCGGCGATCGAGGCAATCAAGGCGGAGCTGGGCGCCAGCTCGGTGAAGGACATGGGCCGCGTGATGGCGGCGCTCAAGGAGAAGCACGGCACGGTGCTGGACATGAGCAAGGCGAGCGGGCTGGTGAAGGCGGCGTTGGGGTGAATGGCGGTTGCGCCTGCGCACGTCCTTCCTTCTCCCCTCCCGCTCGCGGGAGG
>JAFKLU010000328.1 GCA_017304105.1 Sphingomonadales bacterium | reverse complement strand
GCCGGCCGCAGCCTGAACGGCACTTATTCGAACGGGGCCGCGCAGCAATGCCGCGGCCCCGCTCCTTATTTGGTTCAGATCACGCCGAGCGCATCCATGGCCTCGGCCACGCGGACGAAGCCGGCAATATTGGCGCCCAGCACATAGTCCGACGGCGCGCCATATTCCTCAGCCGTCTCGGCGCAGCGATCATGGATATCGTGCATGATCGTCGCGAGACGCGTCTCGGTCTGCTGGAACGACCAGCTGTCCCGCGAGGCATTCTGCTGCATCTCAAGCGCGGAGGTCGCCACGCCGCCGGCATTGGCGGCCTTGCCGGGCGCGAACAGGATGCCGGCTTCCTGGAACAGGCGCACGGCGTCCGGCGTGGAGGGCATGTTGGCGCCCTCGCCCACGGCGATCACGCCATTCTTGATGAGCGTCTTTGCGTCATTGCCGGTCAACTCGTTCTGCGTTGCCGATGGCATCGCGACATCGCAAGGCACGTTCCAGATGGAACCGCCTTCAACATAGTGGCTCCGCCCGCCCTTCAGGCGCACATATTCGCTGATGCGCTCGCGGCGGGCTTCCTTGACCTCCTTCACGAGATCGAGGTCGATGCCGTCCTCATCGACGATATAGCCGTTGGAGTCGGAGCAGGCGGTAATGATGCCGCCAAATTCCATCACCTTCTCCATGGTGTAGATCGCGACATTGCCCGAGCCCGAGACGCTGACCCGCTTGCCATCGAAGCTGGCATTGCGCGTGGCGAGCATACGCTCCACGAAATAGGTCGCGCCATAGCCGGTCGCCTCGGTCCGCGCGCGCGAACCGCCGTGGAACAGGGCCTTGCCCGTCAGCACGCCGGCCTCGTAGCGATTGGTCAGGCGCTTATACTGGCCGAACATGTAGCCGATCTCACGACCACCCACGCCGATGTCGCCCGCGGGCACGTCGGTATATTCGCCCAGATGCCGGAACAGCTCGGTCATGAACGACTGGCAGAAGCGCATCACTTCTCCATCCGAGCGGCCGCGCGGATTGAAGTCCGTTCCGCCCTTGCCGCCGCCGATGGGCATACCGGTCAGCGCGTTCTTGAACGTCTGCTCGAAGCCGAGGAACTTGATGATGCCGACATTGACCGAAGGGTGGAAGCGGATGCCGCCCTTGTACGGCCCGAGCGCCGAATTGAACTGGACGCGGAAGCCCCGGTTGATCTGGACATTCCCCTCGTCATCCACCCACGGCACGCGGAAGATGATCTGCCGCTCAGGCTCGCACAGGCGCTGGATAAGCGCATTGTCGAGATAGTGAGGACGCTTGGCGACGACGCGGCCGAGGCTCTCCAGAACTTCCGTAACGGCCTGAAGGAACTCGGGCTCGCCGGCATTGCGCCGCACGACGTCGTCCAGAACGGGCCGCAATTTATCGTCAATTCTCAACATATGTTGTCCTCTCTCTTTTTTTCTCGCTGTCGCATGAAGGTCTTGAGCGGGTGGAGCCATCACGGATGGTTGCTGGTGCCATTTCACGCGCGCACAATTCGGCGGCGGAGGCTGGTCGCACCGGGCGCAGAGGCCGATGATATCGCTTCAGCGTCGATGAAATGGGCGGACGGCAGCGTCTTTTCGGCGCGATTTTCCACAGTGCAAGCCTTGGGAGATGAGGAGGCGCGCGGCCGCTTGTGGGCACGACGCGTCGGTCTGGCGAGAGATCCCCCGAGCTCGGGGCCTGTCGCACCGAAGCCCGGGGCTAGATGCCCGCGAGAAGCTGCCCCCCATGGTGGCGGAACCGGAAATGCCAAATGCGTGTCCGCATGGTCGCCACATGCTTCCCACGGCGAGGGAAGTCAAACAGGATCATATCGTCGCGGAATCAGTGAGATGGACTCAAGCCAGCAGCCTTTGCAGGCCACGGGCGACGCCATGTTCGGGCTCCTGCGCGACTGACACCGCCAAACCCGTGGATTCCTCGATCATCGTCCGCAACAGCGGCATCACGCTGCTCCCGCCCGTGAGGACGATGCCGCGATCGTGAATATCCCGGCTCAGCTCGGGCGGTGTCTCCAACAATGCGTCGCGAATCACGTCCACGATCGGCCTGACATGCTTTTCGACGACTTCGTCCAGCTCCGTCACGGGCACTTCCAGTGTGGAAGGCATTCCCGAGGTGAGGCAGCGGCCCTTCACGGAAAGGGAGCCGGGCTCGTCCGGCGAGGAGGTCCGCTTGAGGACATAAGCGATCTTGAGATTCTCGGCGGAAGCCTCGCCCACGAGGAACTTGTGCCGGAAATGGAGATGATCGCTGATCGCCTTGTCGAGCGATGCGCCGCCGGAGCGGACCGAGCGCGTCACGCAGATATTGCCGAGAGAGATCACCGCGACCTCGGTCGTCCCGGCGCCGCACTCGACGATCATCGTTCCGGTCGGCTTGTCGACCGGGAGGCCGGCGCCGAGCGCCGCGAGATAGGGCTCCGCAACCAGCCGGGCGGACTTGAAGCCCGCGTCGCGCGCGGCGGTCAGCAATGCCCCTCGCTCTGCCTCGGTCGCATCCGCCGGTATGCCGAACACGCCGCGCGGTCCGGTCATGGACTTTCGGGGCACGGCCCGCGCCAGCGCGTAGCTCAACGATTCCCGCGCCGATGCCATGTCCTGCAGCACGCCGCGTTGCAGCGGCTTGCTGATGTACATGTTCGCGGGCG
>JAFKLU010000327.1:2218-4906 GCA_017304105.1 Sphingomonadales bacterium | reverse complement strand
CGGAGGCATGGCTCACGGCGGGATGGATCACGGCGCCATGGCCGGAATGGATCATGGTTCGTCCGGTACGGCTTCAGATTCAAAGAACAGCTCGATGGACATGGGCTCGATGTCGATGCGCGACACGTCGCTCCTGCCGCCGAGCGTGAAGGCCGGGCCCGGCCTTGACATGGTCTCGATGAACCCGGTCGACCGCATGGATGATCCCGGTATCGGCCTTGCCGGCGTCGGCCACCGCGTCCTTACTTACAAGCAGCTCGTGGCAGCGAAAATGAACCCGGACATACGGCGACCGACGCGGCTGAAGGAAATCCATCTGACCGGAAACATGGAGCGGTACATGTGGTCGTTCGACGGACAGAAGTTCTCCGCCGTCACCGATGATCCGATCCGTTTCGCGTTCAATGAACGAGTCCGGGTAAAGCTGGTCAACGACACGATGATGGCCCACCCGATCCACTTGCACGGCCATTTCTTCGAGCTGGTGAACGATGCGCCTCACGGCCACCAGCCGCTCAAGCACACGATCATCGTCCAGCCGGGCGGCAGCGCGCAGTTTGACCTCACCGCAAATGAGCCCGGCGACTGGGCGTTCCACTGTCACCTCATGTACCACATGCACAGTGGCATGTTTCAGATCGTAACGGTCCGCCCGCTGCAGGGAGGAGAAGGCTGATGCGCGCGGCCATGCTCCTCCTCCTTCCGCTTGCCCTGGTGCCCGGCGCAGCGCTGGCGCAGGATCATCAGCACGGTTCGCACCCGGCACAAGGCACCGACGGCGCGGTGCAGGTGCCGACCTCCAAGGAGCCCAGCGCCGAGAACGGTGCCACTGACCATTCGCAGATGGACCACGGCTCAATGGGCCACCCCCAAATGGACCATTCCGGCATGGATCACGGGACAATGGACCATGGTGCCATGGACCAAGGAGCGATGGGCCCTTCCGGCATGGACCACCCTGCGATCCCGAACGATGCGCCGATCCCCCAGGCACCGCCTCCGCCTGAAGCGTTCGAAGGCCCTGCCTTCGCTGCCGATGCTTTTGTCGGGGCTGAGAAGATGGCCGCATCTCGCGCCTCGGTTGTCCGCGAAGTGAGTGGCATGCCTGTCTTCTGGTTCCAGGCCGATCGCGCCGAATATCGTGCGCGTAGTGGCAAGGATGGTTACCTCTGGGATGTGCAGGGCTATTACGGCGGAGACCTCGATAAGTTTTGGTTCAAAAGCGAAGGGGAAGGCAGCTTCGGAGAAAAACCAGAAGCGGCCGAGGTGCAGGGCCTTTGGAGCCACGCAATCGGACCCTGGTGGGACCTACAAGCGGGCATCCGGCAAGATCTGACCGGTCCCAACCGCACTCATGCGGTTGTCGGCGTTCAGGGCCTCGCGCCTTACCTTTTCGAGGTCGATGCCGCAGCGTTTCTTTCGACAAAAGGCGATCTGACCGCACGCATCGAAGCGGAGCTTGACCAGCGGATTACACAGCGCCTGATCTTGCAGCCGCGGGTGGAACTGAACCTCTCGGCGCAGAATGTACCCGAGCTGGGGATCGGCGCGGGGCTCGACAGGGTCGAGGCCGGTCTGCGGCTGCGCTACGAATTTGCCCGTGAATTCGCGCCGTACGTGGGAATTGAGCACGAGTGGAAGCTTGGTCAAAGCGCGGACTATGCCCGCATTGCCGGAGACGATCCGAGCGTTACCAATTTCGTGGTCGGGGTTCGGTTCTGGTTCTGAAATGATTAGTACCGCAGGATGGCGACCAAGGCTTTGTATAATGCCACGTTGTGCGAAACCATGCGAAGGCCGCACCAAGGACTGTGCGGGCAGGAAAAGAACCAAAGGCTGTCTGATCCGTTTCGCTTCTGACTCTACAGGAGGCCGTTATGGATCAGGACCACGAGATGAGCATGGGGTGGATGCGCTTCGCCGCGATGATCATCACCTCTACCGTCATTATGTTCTTTCTGATGTACCAGCTTGTCTACAGCTGGGATCACGCGCTGTTCAGCTTGACCCGGTTCATTTCCTCCTTGGTGATGGGCTGCGTCATGACCGCGGTAATGCTGGCTTTCATGTGGCGCATGTACCGACCTGACATCGCAAAATTTGCTGTGCTTGCGGTGGCGATCTTCGGGGGCGTGGCGCTGCTGGTAGTGAATCGCAGTCAAGTGCTGGTCGGTGACACTGCCTTCATGCAGGCAATGATTCCCCACCATTCCATAGCTATTAACAATGCGCGGCGAGCTGACATTCGTGATCCACGTGTTCGCTATTTGGCGGACAGGATCATTCGTGACCAAGTTAAGGAAATCGCCGAAATGAAAATGCTGATCGAGGACATCCAACAGAATGGCAGACGTGGCAACGCTCCGCTGGTTGCCGGTCCTGCGACTTTGAAGAGCGAGGGCGCGAGCGAGGCGCGAGAGCTGTTGAGCGGTAAGTTGCTGGAGGAAAAGCCGTTGTAAGCGTAGTGCGCGCTGCGCACTCCTCAAGTCAGAGTATGGTTCAAGGTTACTCTGCAAGTGCAGCTTGTAGGTGTCGCCAGTTCCACGGCAGCAACTGATCGAGTTGGCGCAGCGGATGCACGGCGATGCGCGCGACCTCACCAGCAAGCCAAGCCTGCTCATCCACGTCGTTCAGCCGAGCGGTCTGACTGAGCGCGTATGGGACGGCATACCGCGTACCGTTCGGGAG
>JAFKLU010000327.1:0-2210 GCA_017304105.1 Sphingomonadales bacterium | reverse complement strand
AGCTGCATCGCGCGAGCATTCCTGACCGAGCATTTGCACTCCAGTTGCGTTACCGCAAGCGGCCCAAACCTCGTGCCGGTGAGGATCGCCAGAGATCTGCTGAGGCAAGGTGGAACGATCCATGAACGAATTTTTGTGGGCCTTTCGGTCCCTTGCTCGATCCCAGTTTCTGCTTTTGTTCACGGTAGGGAAATGGCGGAAAACAGCCATTTTCTAAAGTTTCGAGTCCCTGAATTGGACTCGAACCTCTAGACCACATTGAAATGCTGGCTTTTCTGCGGGCCTTCGCAAAAACCACATCGTCTATGTTGCTGTTATAGCGCACAAAATATAATAAGATGCGAGTCCTCTTCTGGCACCACTTTCTGGCGCTAAGTGCGCCCAGCAACGTCCAGCAAGCGCCTGGTTTCACAGCATAAATCGACCGATGATCGCCGGCTAAATTTCCGGTGACGTCCGGCTAGGACCACCAACAGCACCCCCACATTTGGGGTGCCTTTGATGGCCCCGGATCGACCCGGCTTGCTGGGATGAATCCAATGCTGACTCACATCAAGATCACGACCGCGAAGCCCTCAGAAAAGCTCTACAAGCTTCACGATACCCTCGGCCTCTACCTCGCGGTCAAGCCCAACGGCTCCAAGCTCTGGCGCATGAACTACCGTTTCCTGGGCAAGCAGAAGACGCTTCACCTGGGGAAATGGCCTGCCGTCGGTCTAGCCGCCGCCCGTGCGAAGCGGGACGAGGCCCGCGAGCAGATTGCCGCCGGAATGAACCCTGCCATCGAGAAGAAGCGCGCGCGGATCGCCGCCAGGCATGCGGCAGCCACCACGTTCGAGCTCGTTGCCAGGGAATGGCTGGTAAAGTGCGAACGCGATGGACTGGCGCCGGTCACCATCGACAAGATCCGGTGGCTGCTCGAGAAGGCCTATCCGGTCATCGGCGACCTGCCGATTGCGCAGATCACACCTCACGAGGCGCTGGCCGTGCTGCGCAAGATCGAGGCCACGGGTGCCTATGAGAGCGCCCGGCGCATGCGCAGCGTGCTCAGCCGGGTGTTTCGCTATGGCGTTGCCACGGTCCGGTGCGATAAGGATGTGGCCGCGGACCTTCGCGGCGCAATTGCCACGCCGAAGCCCAGGCACTTCGTCGCGATCACCAGACCATCGGAGGTAGGAGCGCTGATGAGAGCGCTCGACGACTACAAGGGCTATCCGGTGACGCGAATGGCGATGCGACTGTCTCCTCATGTCTTGCTCCGGCCGGGCGAATTGCGGGCGGCCGAATGGACCGACATCGATTGGGAGGAAGCCATCTGGTTCATCCCGGCCGAGCGGATGAAGATGCGGCGGCCTCACCGGGTGCCGCTGTCGCGGCAAGTCCTCGCCATGCTGAAGGAACTCCATGAGCACACCCATTGGTGGAAGTACCTGTTTCCGTGCTTGGGGCATCCGCGCAGGCGAATGTCCGAGAATACGGTCAATGCGGGGCTGTGCCGGCTCGGCTATACCAGCGACCAGATGACCGCCCATGGTTTCCGGGCGATGGCGGCTACGCTTTTGAACGAGATGGGAGAGTGGCATCCGGATGCGATCGAACGCCAACTGGCGCATGTCGACACCAACCAGGTCCGACGCGCCTATGCCCGCGGCGAATATTGGGACGAGCGCGTGAGGATGATGCAGCGCTGGTCCGATTACCTCGAGGAACTGCGCGACGGCGGGAAGGTCATCCGGGCTAATTTCCAAGCTCTGCGGAAAGCAACCTAGGGGACCTCGGGTAGCGCCGGTGGTCTGACCATCGGCGCTCTCCGCGCACCGGTCGGCGAAGATCGGCAGCTTTGCGCCCCAATTCCCGCCTTTCGACATCATTTCCTTTTTGCCTGAAAGCGGGCATTCAGAACATCGTGCGCAGTGCAATGATTGATCGCAGTGGAGTAGGTCGCCCCCAGTCTGTCTCGGTTATTGGGGAAGCTTGGCTCGCTCGTCCGCGATGATTTGATCGATGCAGGATCGGTTGTCGGTGTTTTTTTGAGCTTCCAACTCACAAAGCATGAACAGCCGCATATCGTCAAAGATTGAAGGGGCGGGATCAACATCTACTGAGGTGGTCCCGCCTATTTGGACAGTTTTGCGGCTGAGCTAAGCTAATCCGTGTTGTCGATCATGCCGCCATTTTGGTCATCAGACCATGGTGGCATGCCCCCATGG
>JAFKLU010000326.1 GCA_017304105.1 Sphingomonadales bacterium | reverse complement strand
TCCTGATGCGCGGCGCGGCCCGGAACAAGGCCCGGCTGACATCCCGGCACGGAACGCCGCCTGCGGGCGGGCGGCATTCATAGCTCGCCTCATGTCAGGACCAGCGCGGCATCCTGGACATCGCCTGTAGCCGGAACCGCACCTTGGGACGAATACGTAACGACCGGCGGCACCGCATTTGCCAATGAAGGGCTGCAATATGGGGCATGTGGTGTGAACACTGGAAACACAGCCGGACAAGAGGAGAGGCCCAGAATTCTTGTCGTTGAGGATGACGCGAGCCTGCGTCGCTCGATCCAGATGCTGCTGCAGGGTCGGGGCTTCCAGGTGCGCGCCTTCGCAGGGGCGGACCCGATGCTGCTGGATGAAAGGCTCGACGAAGCGGTGTGCCTCGTGGCGGACTATCGCCTCGGCAATCGCGACGGGGTCGAGTTGCTCCACTCGCTGCGGGCAAGGGGATGGCAGGGGCCGGCCATACTGATAACCGCCTATTCCAGCGACATGGTGCGGCGCTCGGCCGAGCAGGCGGGATTCGCCGAAATCATCGAAAAGCCGCTCAAGGAGCGTGTGCTCGTCAACACCGTGGCGCGGCTGACGAACAGGCAATTGGACGAAAGCCGATGGTGAGCACCAGCCCGATCCCCGCGCGTACCCCATCGTCGGAGGGGTCGAGCCTCGATCGCCTCACGCCGCGTGAACGCGAGGTGCTCGACGGGGTGTTGCGCGGAATGACCAACAGGACGATCGGCGAGGCCCTCGGCATCAGCCATCGCACGGTGGAAACGCACCGCGCCAGAGTGATGCGCAAGCTCAACGTCTCAACGGTCGCGGCCCTCGTCACAACCGCGCTTACCGAACGGCACAAGCGCTGATCTGCGTCGACAACCGGCACAGGCCCGGCCTGCGCACAGGTTGAAGCCTTTCAACTAATCTCGGCTCTATCCCTGACCGTCCGGCGATCCATGCCCATCGCCCGACAGCTCTCCGCCGGGATCGATCACGGTCGCGGCCTCTGGCTGCGGGGAGGCATTCCCGCGAGCAGGAGCCCTCACGTCCTGCCCGGCCGGAGGGCCGGGCACAAGCTCGGCGTCGACCTGGCATGTCTGCCCGAGCTCCGGAAAGGGAATCGAGGCAGCGGTCCACGGCGCGCCATTCACGGTGAGGACGACGCGCCCTGTCGAGAGGCCATGCGGGTTCCGGAGGGTCAGCGCGATCGTCCCCGCGTCCCGTCTCAGCGTGACTTCGGCGCGATCCCAGCCCCTCGGCAGACAAGGCGCGATCTGCACCGCCCCTTCCACAAGGCGCACTCCGATTATCTCCTCGACGGCCAGCTTCCAGGTCCATACCGCCGCACCGGTATACCAGGTCCAGCCGCCGCGCCCCACGAACGCCTCGTTCGACGAGACGTCGCCGGCCAGCACATAGGGCTCGACGCGGAAGGCCTCGGCCGCCTCCGGCGTCAGGGCATGACGGATGGGATTGATGCGATCGAAGAGCGCCTTGGCGCCCTCCCCGTCGCCCAGCCGCGCGACCGCCATCGCCAGCCAGGCGGCCGCATGCGTATATTGCCCGCCATTCTCGCGGACGCCGGGCGGATAGGCCTTGATATAGCCCGGCTCCCGCGGCGTGCGATCAAAGGGCGGATCGAGCAGCCTGATGATATCGTCATCCTCGCGAACGAGGTGATGCAGGGCGGAAGCAACAGCGCGGGAGGCACGCTCGGCAGGCGCCGCGCCGGACAGCACGGCCCATGACTGGGCGATGGAGTCGATACGGCATTCGTTCTCCGCCGCGCTGCCCCAGGCGCGGCCGTCATCGTCATAAGCGCGCAGATACCAGTCGCCGTCCCAGCCCGCACGGTCGGCGGCGGCGGCGAGCGCGGCCGAGCGGGCGCGCCACTTCTCCTGCAGGTCGGTCCTGTTCATCCGGCCGCTCAGCTCCACAAAGCCCTCAATGGCGGCGATGAGGAACCATGCGAGCCAGACGCTCTCCCCCTTCCCTTTGTCGCCGACCCTGTCCATGCCGTCGTTCCAGTCACCGCTCCCCATGAGCGGGAGGCCGTGCTCGCCCAGCCGGTCGCCCCGGTCGAGCGCACGCTCGCAATGCTCGAACAGGTTGCGCCCCGGTGCCGTCGCGAAGCTGGCGTAGCGATCGGTCTCCTCAGGCGCGAGTGGCGGGCCGGAGAGGAAGGGGACTGTCTCCTCCAATATGGTCGCGTCGCCCGTCGCCTGGACATAGGCGGCGACCACATAGGGCAGCCACAGCAGATCGTCCGAGCAGCGCGTGCGCACCCCCCGGCCGGAAGGTGGATGCCACCAGTGGAGGACGTCCCCCTCCTCGAACTGATGGGCGGCGGCCACGAGGATATGCGCACGCGCGGTGCGCGGATCGGCGAAGATCAGCGCCAGAATGTCCTGCAGCTGATCGCGAAAGCCGAAGGCCCCGCCCGCCTGATAATAGCCGGCGCGCGCGCGGACGCGGGCATTGAGCGTCTGGCAGGGCAGCCAGCGATTGACCATCAGGTCGAACGCCGGATCGGGCGTCTTCACGACGAGCCTGCCCAGCCGGTCCGCCCAGGCCGCCCGGCTCTCCGTCCAGGCGCGCTGCGTTTCCGCCGGGTCCTTCCAGCGGCGGATCAGATCGAGCGCGCGTGCGTGCGTCTCGCCCTGGCCGAGAGCGAACACGACCCCCACGTCCGCGCCGGGCGCGAGATCGAGA
>JAFKLU010000344.1 GCA_017304105.1 Sphingomonadales bacterium | reverse complement strand
GCTTTCAGGCCGGCGGCCGGGAACTGGCCAGCGCGGACGGCAAGCAGACGCTCCGCTGCGATCAGGGCTATGTCGGCTATCAGATCCCGGCGCGCGCCCGGAAGATCGCCCTGTTCCACTGGCACAGCTCACGCGCGCATGTGTGGGAGCAGCGCTGGGATGGGGGCGAGGGCTTCCAGACCATCCTGCTGCGCAATCGCTACCCGACCTATGTGTGGGACGGACCGCGCGTGGGCCGCGGCAATATGAGTTGCGAGGACTATGCCTACAAACCCGTGATCGGGCAGGACCAGCGCAACTTCCTCGCCTGGCGCTTCGGCCCGGCGCCGGGCAGCTGGTTCCCCGGCGTGCAGTTCCCGACTGCTGATCGGGAAGCCTATGAGCAGGCGATGTCGGCGCGCTATGTCGAGTTCGATATCGCGAAGAACGCGCATATCGAGGGGGAAGCAGGGGCGAAGGCGATCGACCGAATCGGCCCGAGCGTGGCGCTCACCAACTCGGCGGGCGACTGGCGCGCGATGATCGCGGCCATGCACACCGATGCGCTGAAGGGCATCGTGGCCTATGAGCCGGCCGCGTTCGTCTTCCCGGAAGGGGAGGGGCCGCAGGGGCCGGAAACCGGCTTCGGGCCGACCCATGTCCCGATGTCGGAATTCATGAAGCTGACGAAAATCCCCATCCAGATCGTATGGGGAGACAATATCGATGCCCGCTGGGAGGGCCGGGTGGCCACCAGCCGGCAGTTTGCGGAGATCGTCAACCGGCTCGGCGGCAAGGCGGAGGTGCTGATGCTGCCGTCCGTGGGTCTGCGCGGCAACACGCATATCCCGTTCGCCGATCTCAATAACCAGAAGGTCGCCGAGCAGCTCTTCCTGTTCCTGGCGAAGCACAAGCTGGATCGCTGACGGGGCCAGCCAGCGCGGTCGTTATTGACCAGTTCGCGCCGAGCCATCAGGATGCGGAAAAAGCAGATTGGGCAGGGGGCGGGCGACAAATGTCTGTGGCGGCAGAGCATGATCCGCTCGAAGCAGCCGCTGTGGCTCCCCCCGCTGCGCGCGCCGCCTCGCTCCCGTGGACGCTGGGTTTCCTGACCCTCATTTCCGCGTTCAATTATCTGGATCGTTCGCTGCTCGGCCTGTTGCTGCCGCTGATCAAGCAGGACCTGCGCCTGAGCGATACCGCGCTCGGGCTGATCGCCGGCCTTGCCTTCGGGCTCGTCTATGCGGTGCTCAGCCTTCCGATCGCCCGCCTGGCCGATCGCCATAACCGGCGCAACATCGTCGCCATCGGCTTCGCCTTCTGGAGCCTGATGACGGCGCTCACCGGCTATGTCGTGAACGGCGCGCAAATGGCTTTGTGCCGCCTGCTGATGGGCGCCGGGGAGGCTGCCGGCCTCGCCCCATCGCAATCGATGATTGCCGATGGGGTCAAGGAGGAGCGACGGCCGCTCGCGCTGGCCATCTTCTCGACAGCCGCGGCGCTCGATGCGCTCTTCCTCCTGCCACTGGCGGCCTGGGTCGCTTCCCAATATGGCTGGCGCGCGGCGTTCCAGCTGGCGGGTTTCTCCGGCCTGCTGCTCGCCATCCTCTTCTTCCTGACTGTGCGGGAACCTGCGCGCGCCGCGCTCGCCCGGCCCTCAGCGACGCGCGGCAAATCCTTGTTCGCCGCCTGCGCGATCCTCTGCCGCTCGAAGGTGTTTCTCGCGATCATGGTCGGGGGCGGCTTCATGGGCGGCGCGCTCTACGGGGTGGCGACCTGGATGAGCACGCTGCTCAATCGCGTGCATGGGCTCAGCATCATGGAGATCGGGCTGTATGTGACGCCGCTGCGGGGCATATTGGGCATTGTCGGCATCGTGGGCGCGGGCTGGCTGGTGCAGCGTCTGGCGCGGGCTGATGCGGGCTGGCGCTACCGGGGGCCCGCCCTCATCGCGGCGGCGCTCGCCTGTGCCTATCCGTTCCTCCTGCTCAGTGACGTCCCCTTCGTGTGGATGACGGCGCTCGTCGTGACGGCGCTTCTTTTTTCGGCCCATCAGGGCCCGCTGTTCGATGCGACGATCGCGCTGGCGCCACCGGACATGCGGGCGACCGCGGTTGCACTGAAGGTGCTCGTTTCCGGCCTGCTGGGCCAGATCATCGGTCCGCTCGCCGTGGGCTGCCTCACCGATCTGCTGGCGCCGCAGCATGGCGATCAGGCAATTCGTTATTCCATGCTGGCCGTCGTGCTCTGCTGCATGGCGGGATCGGCCCTGTTCTTCCTGGCGGGGCGGCTCGCGGCGGCGGAAGCCACGCGCAGCGCCCCAGCCGCTCAATAGCCGATGGTGAACCGCTCTCGGCTGTGCGCGTGCGTTTCGAGTTCGTCGGCCATGGCGATGGCATAGTCGGCGAAGCTGATCCTGCTCTCGCCGGCCGCATCCTTGATGAGATGCTCGCCGCCCAGCCGGAAGGTGCCGGTGCGCGGCCCCACGACGAAGTTGAACGCGGGGGAAAAGAACACCCAGTCAATGTCCTGCTCTTCCCGCAGGGCGTAGTAGAAGTCGATGCCTGCCTGAGCGACCGGCTTCCACGCCTCGGGGAAGGCGTCCGTGTCGATCAGGCGCCGTCCTTCCTCGTCCTTGAGGCTCGCCGCGCCGCCGGTGACGAGCAGGCGGCCGACCCCCGCCTGCCGGAGCGCGAACAGCAGCGTGGCGGGCGGCACATCGAATTTAAGGGCGCTGATCACGGCCTCGCATCCCGTCAGCAGCCCGGCGAGGGCCGCCGGATCTGACGCATCGCCGCGACGGGCGGTGATCCCGTCGGCGACCGGTATGGCATCGGCATTGCGCGCGATGGCGATCACCTCATGGCCGCGGGCCGCCAGTTCCTTGACGATTTCCGATCCAGCCCGGCCGCTTGCGCCGAGAACTGCAACTTTCATCTCAACCTCCCCCTGGATTACATGACCGGCGACAGGACAGGGCGCCGCCGTGCTTCGGCGATCCTTGCCTGATCCTCGGCCGAGCGTTCGCCAATGGCCGGAAAGGTCGGCAGGGCCGGATCGAACCGGTCCCACTGCGTCGCGTCCTTGACGTAGATCACGTTGCTCGGCGTCACGAGGTTCGGATCATCGAGCGAGCCGGCCTGCACCATGATGACGGGGCCGGGGAGATCGCCCGACGTGTAGAGCCGCCCCCCGCACTCCCCGCAGAAATGGCGCGAGACCTTGCCGCCCGTATCGCCGTGCGTGGTGTAGATTTTCGGCTCGCCGCGCACCTCGAGCTGGTCGCGGTGGATGCCGATGATCGTGGTGTGGCCCGTGCCCGTCGCCTTCTGGCAATCCTTGCAACAGCACTGGCTGCAGAACAGCACCGGCCCATGCAGGGTGTAGCGCACCGCCTCGCAGAGGCATCCGCCCTCGGCTGACTGTCCTTCTTCCAGCATCTTTCTCTCCTTGGTCGCCCACCAGCGGCTTTTGTGCATTCTGGCCCAAGCCGGTCAGGCTTGCCAAGCGTCTTTCCGCGCTTGTCCGTCCGCCATGCGCGCACTGTGGCTGGCCCGTGCGGCGAGATAGAGCAGCAGCCCGCCCAGCACGAAGAAGGCGGAAAAGATGGCGATCGCATAGCGCAGGCCGAGTGCGGAGGCATGGGCGCAGGCCGAGCCGGGCACTTGAGCGGCCGCGCCCGCGCATTGCGCCGCGAACCCGCCGCCGTAGATCAGGCTGGACGCGGTATCGCTGACGATGCCGACCAGCGGCGGTCCGAACCCCTGGCCGATCATGTGCATGACGAGCAGGAACAGCGCCGAGCCGGTCGCGCGCGCATAGCTGTCGAGCGAGCCGTGCAGCGTCGCGATGGCCGGGCCCATGGTGGTGTAGAAGGTGCAGGAGCCGAGCAGCATGATCGGGATGGCGACCGCCAGCGACGGACTGTAGAGGCCGAGCAGGAACAGCGGGGCGCCGAGCGCGGAGCCGAGCGCGGGCGCGCCGAGCAGCCAGCGCCCGTCGCGCCTGGCGAGATATTCGCTGCCAAAGCCCCCCGCCAGCGTGCCCACGAGCGAGGCTATGCCGGAGATGAGGCCGAAGGCGAGCCCCGCCTGCGCCGCATCCAGCCCGTGATTGCGCGCGAAGAAGGCGGGGAGGAAGGTGTTGACGCCGAAGCTGCCGAGACTGATGCACGAGACGCCGAGCACAAGGAAGCGCACCGTCCGGCTTTTGAACAGCCGCGTCACGACCTCCCACGTGCCCATCTTCGCTCTGGCATCCGGGCTCGCCGATTGTCGCGGCGGCTCGCGCAGCAGGACCATGCACAGCAGCGCGATCGCGCCGCCCATGACGCCGAAGAACAGGAAGGTGTTCCGCCAGCCGAACTTCTCTGCGATCGCGCCGCCGAGGAAGGAGCCCAGCAGCGCGGCGATCGGTACGCCCAGCATGAAGACCGAGATGGCCGATGCGCGCTTTTCCGGCGGGACCATGTCCGAGATCATCGAGTGCGGCGGCGCCTCCGTGGCGGCATTGCCCGCCGCCATGCCCAGCCGGCAGGCGACGAGCTGCGCAAAGCTGGCAGTCGCGCCCGCAAGCGCAGTGAACAGCGAGGCCAGCAACAGGAAACCCGCCGTCACATGGGTCCGCTTGAAGCGCTCGGCCATGCGCGCGATCGGCACGCTCGCGAGGGCGTTCACCACCGCGAAGGCGGTGCCGCCGAGCAGGCCGATTTCCAGATCGGTAACGAGGAACTCCGCCTTTATCTTCTCGGCAATGAGCGCGATCATCACCCGGTCGAGAAAGCCGAAGGCGTTGATCGCCGCGAGCAGGAAGAGCGCCACGCCTATCCGATTTCGTGCCACGCGCTCCCCCGTTCGTTCATGTGTTCATGTCCCGGCGATAGGCGTGCGCGCGGCCCGGCGGATTGGATCGGAGCGCAAGACCGGGACTGAACGCGCAACGCTCAATGCAGCGAGAACATGTTGCGATATTCGCGCGGACTGAGGCCGTAACGCTGCCGGAACGCGCGGCTGAAATGCTGGCTGTCCGAAAAGCCCCAGAAATGCGCGATTTCCGTGATGGAGCGCGTGATGAGCGACGGGTCGACCATCTCGTCGCGGCACCGCTCCAGCCGCCTGTCCCAGATGGTGCGGGCAACCGTGGTCGGCTCGCCCTCGAATAGCTTGTGCACGCTGCGCGTGGACAGGCCGAATTCGCGGGCGATCTTCACCACGCTCAGTCCCGCATCGTCCAGATGCCGGTCGATGAAGGTCAGGATCGCCCGGCGGCGCTCCTCCCTGATGTCGGGCAGCGCATTCACGTCGCCGGCGTGGATGGTCATGCCGATCAGCTCGACGAGCTGGCGGCCGATCAGGTGCCGGTCAGCGGCGCGCAGATTGGCCGCGCTCAGCACGGCGGCGGACGCGCAGGCGTGGAGCACCTGTGCCGGGCCGCGCAGGAACGGCCGTGCCTGCCGCCACCAGGATGGATCGCGCCCCGGTCCGGCGAGGGCGGCGCAGGGCAGGGTGATCGCCAGTTGCCGCGCCTGCTCGGGCGCTTCCAGCTCGAAGGGCAGATCCTTGCGCAGCGCACACCACTGGCCGACCTCCAGACGATGCGTCCTGTCCGCCTGACGGACGATCGCCGACCCTTCCTCCTGGAACAGGAACTTGACGGACGGCGCAAGCTGGGCCGCGCCGCCCTGCGCCTGCACCACCCGGTGGCGGCCCATGGACACGACGCAGAGCCGCAGGGCGCCGAACTCGCCGCCGCGCATCGATGCCTCCCGATCATCCTCGAACTCGACATGATGCGCGTTGGTGCGCGCGCACCATTGCCGGCTGCGCTCCAGCCGGTTCGACGCATGCGTCGTGAATGTCTGCAGCATCCTCTCACTCCTTGGCGCGAGGCTAGCTTCGGCGCAAATCGCTGTCCAGCACCGCGCACGGCGGCAATGCGGTGCGCTCGCGCCTCGTTCGCGATGAGACAAGTTTGCCCACGCGCCTGCTGCTAGCCCGGCTCGGCAATGCAATGAGGACCAGTGCGATGACGGTGGACAGCCGCGCGGCTTTGTCGAGGGTGCAACCGGGCAGGCATCATATTGGCGGGCAATGGACGAGCCCCGCAAGCGGCCGGCTGCTCGATGTGGAAGACCCCGCGACCGGCGCGCTGATCGGGCAGATCGCCGCCGGGTCCGCTGCCGATGTGGATCTGGCGGTGGCAGCGGCGGGCGACGCCATGCAGGTAGCCCGCAAGCGGAAATGGACGCCGCCCCAGCGACAGGACGCGCTGCTCGCGCTCGCCCGCGCAATCGAGGCGAATGGGGAGGAACTGGCGGTGCTCGAGACGCTCGACGCCGGCAAGCCGATCACCAACGCTCGCCGCATCGATATCCCCGCTTCCGCCGCCATCCTGCGCTATTTCGCGGGCTGGGCGACCAAATTGACCGGGGAGACGATGGAGCTTTCCCACCCCGGCAATGCCAATGGCTTCACCCTGCGCGAGCCGGTGGGCGTGGTGGGCCAGATCATCCCGTGGAATTATCCGCTGATGGGCGCGGCCTTCAAGATCGGCCCGGCCATCGCGGCGGGCTGCGCGGTGGTGTTGAAGCCGGCGGAGCAAAGCTCCCTGTCGGCCCTGCGGCTTGCTGCGCTGGCGGTGGATTGCGGCGTTCCCGCAGGCTTTCTCAATGTGGTGACAGGCTCCGGTGTGGAGGCCGGGGCGGCACTCGTCGCGCATCGGGATGTGGCGAAGATAAGCTTCACCGGATCGACCGCCACGGGCATTGAGATCGCCGCCGATTGCGCCCGCGCGATGAAGCGCGTGACCGTGGAGCTGGGCGGCAAGTCTGCGGTGATCGTGATGCCGGATGCGGATCTGGATGCGGCGGCGCAGGGCATCGCCATGAGCATCTTCCTCAACACCGGCCAGACATGCTCGGCGGCCTCGCGGCTTCTGGTCCACGCCAGCATCGCCGATGCCCTTGTGGAGCGGATCGCGCAGATCGGCGCCGCGATGGCCATAGGGCCGACGATGGCGCCGGAAACGCAGCTCGGCCCCGCCATTTCCGCCATCCAGCGGGATCGCATCCTTGGCTATGTCGAGGGCGCGCTCGCGCAGGGCGCGCGGGCGCTGCGGGCGGGCCGGCCCCTGCCGGAGCGGGGCTATTATGTGGAACCGACCGTGCTCACCGGCGTCCATCCCGGCATGGCGGCGGTCGACGAGGAAATTTTCGGGCCCGTGCTGTGCGCGATGCCGTTCGAGACCGCTGATCTCGATGAGATCGCCGCGCTCGCCAATGATACGCGCTACGGCCTTGCCGCCTATGTGTGGACGGGCAGCCTCGCGACCGCCCACGGCCTCGTCGCGCGCCTGCGGGCGGGGACGGTGCGGATCAACGCCTGCGGCGGCGCGGACCTCTCCATGCCCACGGGCGGGGTCAGGCAATCCGGCTTCGGGCGCGAGAATGGCCGCGCCGGCGTCGAGGCCTATACCGAGCTTAAAGCTGTGAAGATGGTGTATTGAGATGGAAGCTCCCACCCCGGACCTCTTGCCCGCTTTCACGATGCGGATCGAGCGCGCCGCGCCGATCGTCGTGGGCGCCATCGCCACGGGCGGCGCGCGCCACCATGTGCCTGTCGCCAGCGGCACCTTTGAGGGGGAGGGGCTTGCCGGCAATCTGGTGGGCGGCGGCGAGACGCTGCTCGAACGGGCCGATGGCGTCACCGTGATCGAGGCAAGCTATTACATCGCCTTCACCGATGGCGCCGTCGCGCGGTGCTTCGGCACGGGCTATCGGACAGGCGCGCTCACCCGTCTGTCCCTTCTGTTCGAAGCGGCGGAGGAGAGCAGCGTCGCGCCCCTCGCAACCCGCGCCTTCATCGCCGAACAGCAAGAGGGCAGCCCCACCATGACCATTTGCCGGATCGTCTGACCCATGCAGCTCGAATTCGCTCTGGAAATGCGCATCTCGCTGGGGCCGCGTGTCCATATCGACCTTGCGCCGGGCTATACCCGCGGCGCGGTGCTCATCGAGGACGGAACCTTCACCGGGCCGTCGCTCTCGGGTCGAGTGGTGCGCGGCAGCGGCGGAGACTTCCCGATGGTCCGGCCCGATGGCAGCGGCCGGTTCGAATCCCAGTATCTGCTGGAGACGGACGATGGCGCGCATATCCTTAAGCGCAGCACCGGCGTGCGCCATGCCCCGCCTGACGTGGTGCGCGCGCTGCTGGCCGGCGAGCAGGTCGATCCGCAGAGCTATTATATGCGCATGATGCCCCGCTTCGAGGCGCCGCAGGGGCCATATGACTGGATGAACCGCACGCTGTTCGTCGGCGTGGGCCAGCGCAATCCGACCGGGTCCATCTTCCGCTTCTGGAAAGTGGTCTGAGCGCCCATGGAGCAGTTCGATTACATCGTCGTCGGGGCGGGCTCTGCCGGGTGCGTCCTCGCCAATCGCCTGTCGGAAGACCCCGGCGCCCGCGTGCTGCTGCTGGAAGCCGGCGGCAGCGACCGGCGGTGGGACGTGCGCATCCCGCTCGCCGTCTCCAAGCTATGGCCCAATCCTGCGCTCACCTGGGGCTTCCTGTCGGAGCCGGAGCCGGAACTCGACGGCCGGCGCCTGCCCGTGGCGCGTGGCCGGATGCTGGGCGGCACCTCGTCCCTCAACGGCATGATGGCGATCCGCGGCCACCGCGCCGACTATGATGGCTGGCGCGATGAGGGGCTGCCGGGCTGGGGCTGGGACGATGTGCTGCCCTGGTTCCGCAAGCTCGAACGGCACTGGCGCGGCGACACGCGGCTGCATGGCGGGAGCGGGCCGCTCAGCGTGGAACCGCATCCGGCGCCGAGCGCGCTGATGGCGAACGCGGTCGAGGCGGCGCGCGCGCTGGGCTACCCGATCACGCAGGATTTCAATGGCGAGACGACCGATGGCTTCGGGATGCCGGATTTCACGATCCGGAACGGCCGGCGGTGCAGCGCGGCCGATGCCTATCTGCGGCCGGCGCTGGCGCGGCCCAATCTGGCGGTTCGCACCGGGGCCATTGCCACCGGGGTGCTGGTCCGCGAGGGCAGGGCCGTGGGCATTGCCTATCGCCGCGATGGCGCCAGCGTCGAGGTGGCGGCGACGCGCGAAGTGATCCTGGCCGGGGGGGCGATCAACTCGCCGCAATTGCTGATGTTCTCCGGCATCGGTCCGGCCGAGCATCTGCGCTCGCATGGGATCGATGTCGTTGCGGAGAGTGCGGAGGTCGGCGCCAATCTGCAGGATCATCCCGGCGCCGGAATGGAGTTCGATCTCGACCCCGCGCTCGCCTTTGAGCGGGAGCTGCGGTTCGATCGGCTGGCTTCCTCGTTCCTGCGCTGGCTGCTGCGCGGCAAGGGCGTGATGGGTGCGCCGCCGCTGGCCATCTCCGCCAATATCGCGACCAAACCGGGCTCCAGCGAGGTCGACCTGCATTTCCTGCTGATCCCTCTGGCGATGGAATCCCGCGTCTGGTTCCCCGGTGTGCGCCGGGCCTTCGGCGCGCGCATGGGCGCGATGTGGTCGCTCAATTATCCCAGAAGCCGGGGTAATCTCACGCTCGCCTCCGCCGATCCGCTCGACCATCCGCGCATACGCTTCAACCTGCTGAGCGATCCGGAGGACCGCGCCGAGATGCTGCGCGGCTATCGCAGCCTGCGCGCCCTGCTGGCTCAGCCGGCCCTCGCGAGCGTGCTCGGGCCGATCCGCCGCCCCGTCGCGGACTTCGCCTCGGATGAGGAGGTGATGGCCTATATCCGGGCGACCGCCGCGACGGCCTATCACCCCTCGGGCACCTGCCGCATGGGCAGTGATGCGCGCGCGGTGGTGGATGGTGAGCTGCGGGTCCGCGGCGTGGAGCGCCTGCGCGTGGCGGACGCGTCAATCTTCCCGCGTCTGCCCGGCGGCAACACCAATCTGCCGGTCATCATGGTCGCCGAGCGCGCCGCCGATTTCGTGCGGAAGGCGCATGGACGGTGAGCGCCACCCGCAACTGCCCAAGCAAGCCACGGAGCATAGAATGAACCGCATTCCCTATCCGACGCGCGAGCAACTTTCGCCCGCCAAGCGCGCCTATCTCGACGCGCCCAACCTGCGCGTGCTCAACATCGCCCGCATATCCATGCACGCGCCCGAGCCGATGTGGCGGGCGACGGTGGACATGGCCATCGCGGTGGTAACCAACACGCTGATCGACGACCGGATGCGCGAAGTCATCGTGCTGCGCGTCGCCTATCTCTCGAAGAGCGATTACGAGCTTTTCCACCACGTATCGCTGGGCAAGGCGGTGGGGCTGAGCGACGCCGCGATCGCGGGGCTCGAAAGCGGCGACTTCAGCGCCCTGACGCCGGACGAACGCCTCGTCGCGCAGTTCACCACCGAAGTCGTGCGCGACGTCTCTCCCGCCGACGAAACCATCGCCGCCATGCGCGCGCGCTATTCCGACGAGCGCATTTTCGAGATGCTCGGCATCATCGGCAGCTATATGAACGCGGCGCGGATGGCCGCCGTCGCCGGCATCGAAAACGACGATATCGCGATCACATCCTGGGCGAAGGAACGTGAGGCGCGTTGATGCCGGCGATGCGCCGATCGCTCGGGACTGAATGGCGGGAGAGGGAACGAATGCGTATCGCGATATCCACAATTCTGGCGGCCCTGCTCGGCACGCAGGCACAGGCGGAACCCCAGCGCCAGGCGAAGGCGGAACCGCAGGCCGAACCCTCAGTGCCTCCCGCTCCGCGCCTTGAATTCGCCTTTGAGGAACTGGTCCTGCTTGGCGCGGCGGTTGCGCCCGGCGACACCCCCTATGGCCGGCGCAACATCATTCCCATCACCGGCGGCACGTTCGAGGGGCCCGGCATCAGGGGAACGATCGTCCCCGGCGGCTGGGACTGGCAGCTCGTCCGCGCGGATGGCTGCGTCGACGTCAAGGCCGACTATATGCTGCGGACGGACGATGGCGTGATCATCAACGTGGTCAACACCGGCGCGCTGTGCCCGCCCAAGGCGGGGGAGCCCCCGGTGCCGGTGCGCACCTCGCCCCGCTTCGAGGCGCCGCTCGGCAAATATGCGTGGCTGAACCGCACCGCCTTCATCGGCACGCTGGAGCGAGCGACCGGGCCGCAGGGCGAGCCGGCGGTCAGGATCCGGTTCTACAAGGCGGTCTGAGCGGGACTATTCCCGCCGCCGCAATCAAAGAACGCCCGCGATCGCGTCGCTCATCGACGTGGTGGGCCGACCGATCAGCTTCTCCAGCGTCCGGCTTTCGTCGAACAGGCCGCCCTCGCGGGCGCCCATGTCCGACTTCGCGATCATCGCGGCGGCGAAGGCGGGCGTGCCGATCTCCACCAGCGCCGCCTCGAACGCCGGCTTGGGCAAGTGCAGCACCTTCACCGGGCGGCCGCTCTGGCGTTCCGCCTCGGCGGCGAGATCGGCGAAGGTGAAGCTGGTGCTGCCGGCCAGTTCATAGACCTTGCCCGCCTGATCCTCGCTCGCGGTGAGCACGGCCACCGCCGCCTCCGCGAAATCCTCGCGCGTCGCGGCCGAGATCAGGCCATCGCCGGCGCAGGTGGGCAGCGTGCCATGCTCCACTGCCGCCTGGATGCGGAACAGGTAATTCTCGCAATACCAGCCGTGCCGCAGCAGCACATAAGGCACGCCCACGTCCTTGAGGATCGCTTCGGTCGCCTTGTGCTCCGCCGCGATCGGCAGCGATGTCTCGGAAGCGCGCAGCACGCTCGTATAGGCGATGAGGCGGACGCCGGCCGCCTTGGCGGCCTCGATCACCGCGCGATGCTGCCGCTCGCGCTCGCCAACCGCGTTGCCGGAGATGAGCAGCAGCTTGTCGATCCCCGCCAGGGCAGGGGCAAGGCCATCGGGCGCATCATAGTCGAAACGGCGCAGCTCGGCGCCGATGGCGGCGAGGGGCGCTGCCTTGTCCAGATCGCGCACCAGCGCGACGACGGTAACGTCCGGGTGACGCTCGCGCAGCTTGCGGACGACGATTTCCCCCAGCCGCCCCGTCGCACCGCAAACGCCGATCACCTCTCGCTCAACCGCCATATTCATCTCTCCCTTGCCCGTCCTTCGCGGGGGTGCGGGATAGAACAGCCGGATCGCTGGCCGCCGTCAATCCCTTCCCTTTCAGATCGCGAATATTCCTGACGACAGGAAAAACATTGCGGCGGATCGCTATTTCCTTATTCATGGAAATAGGAATTGATTCGGTTACAGGATCAGGACGGGAGAGAATGATGAAGGCGATGCTGCTTTCCTCCGCGGCTGCGGGGGTGTTCTTGTGCGCTGTGCCGGCCATGGCGCAATCCGATGCCCAGCCCGCTCAGGCTGCCATTGACGATCAGGGCCTCGAAGAAATCATCGTCACGGCGCAGCGCGTGCAGGAGAGCAGCCAGCGGGCGCCGCTCGCGCTCGATGTCGTCAACCCCGCCGAGTTGCTCCGGCAGAATGTCGTCCGCGCCGAGGATCTTTCGCGCACGTCGCCCGCTCTGGCTGCCAGCGGCGGCGGCGGGCCGACCACGGTCTTCTTCGTCCGCGGCGTCGGCAACGCGACCGTCAACGCTTATTCCGACCCCGCGATCGCGTTCAATTATGACGGCGTCTATATCGGCCGTCCCTCGTCGACATCGGGCATGTTCTACGATCTCCAGCGCGTCGAGGTGCTCAAGGGGCCACAGGGCACGCTCTACGGCCGCAATGCGACCGGCGGTGCCATCAACGTGATCCCGAACCGGCCGAAGCTCGGCGAGACGTCGGGGCAGGTGACGCTCGGCTACGGCAATTATAACTGGCTGACGGGCCAGGCCGCGCTTAATCTGCCGGTGGGCGAGAATGCTGCCGTCCGCGTGGCGGGCATGATGTCGAACCGCGATGGTTTCCTGAGTGACGGGACAGGCAAGCAGCGCGAATATGCGTTTCGCGGCCAGTTCTATGTCGAGGCGAGCGACGCGCTGACGCTGCGCCTCGGCGTGGATTATGCGCATCAGGGCGGCAACGGCGCTACGGGCTTCTACCTTGGCGCGGTCAACCCCAACTTCGGGCCGACCGGCTTCACGGGCTACAGCTTTGTGCCGACCGGGTTCGACCGTAATCAGGGCCTGCTCGATCCGCGCTCCAACGCATTGCTGGGCGGCCGCTTCGTCGGGCAGGTCGGCCGCACGGGCCCGGTGGTGGATGGCCGTCCGTATAACGACAATAACTACTGGGGCATCACCGCCGAGCTGAATTATGTGACGGAAGCCGGCACGCTCACCGTCCAGCCGGCCTATCGCGAAGGGAAGCTCGATTACGCCTTCAACGGGGTTTTCCGCGGGGGCGCGGTCAAGGAGACGGACAAGCAGACCAGCGTCGAGGCGCGCTGGGCCGGCAATATGGGGCCGGCGGTCGATTATCTGATTGGCGGCATGTATTTCGACGAGGATATCGACGTCCCGTTCGCCTATTATAATCAGTCGACGCTGACGCCCTATCAGAACTTCACCACCGCAACGGAGAGCTGGGCCGGCTTCGGCAAGCTGACCGTCCGCCCGGTCGAGAAGCTCAGCCTGACCGCGGCCGGCCGCTACACCTCGGACAAGAAGCGGTTCGATGGCCTCTCGCAGGTCTATATCCTGTTCTGCGGCAACCCCGCGCCCCCGCAGGATTTCTGCCCAACGCTGCCGTTCACGCCGATCGCCGGCAGCGCGGCGGAGCTGGAGAGCTTCTACACCTCGCGCGGCATCCCCGTGACGCCGGTGCCGCTCTATGTGCTGCCGCCGGTCGCGGGCGGTTCGCAGACCGCGCCCTTCGTGCTGCGCTCGCCGATTGCTATCAACGCCGGCCTCAAGAACGAGAAGTTCACTTATCGCCTCGCTGCGCAATATGACTTCACGCCGCGCAACATGGTCTATGCGAGCTTCGAGACCGGCTATCATGCCGGCGGCTTCTCCTTCGCGCGCGGCGTGGAAAGCTACGAGCCCGAGACGATCAAGGCCTATACCATCGGCAGCAAGAACCGCTTCCTGGGCAACCGGTTGCAGGTGAACGTCGAGGGGTTCATCTGGAAGTACAAGAACCAGCAGTACAGCCAGTTCGGCTACGATCTGGGCAATCCGCCCTCGACCGTGTTCCTCACTCGCAACATCGGTGACAGCACCATCCAGGGCATCGATCTCGACGTCGAGTTCCTCGCCACGCGCAACACGCTGCTCTCGGCGAATGTGCAGTATCTCGACACGAAATATGACAGCTTCGTCTATTACGCGCCGAACCAGGGGCTGCCGCCCAACACGACCTGCGCCTTTGCGCCGACCACCCAGACCACGCCGGGCGGCTCCACGCTCAGCGTGTTCAAGGTCGATTGCTCGGGCAAGCGGGCGTTCAACTCGCCGGATTGGTCATTCAATCTGGATGCCCAGCAGACGATCCCGCTCGGCGCTTACAAGCTGATGCTCCAGGCTGGCACGCGCTATCGCGGTGCGAGCGACTCCTCGGCGGACTATCTGCCCTATCTCCGCTCGGAAGCGACCTTCGTCAGCAACGCGTCCGTCACTTTGGCGAGCGCGGACGATCGCTGGTTCGCGAGCGTCTATGTCTTCAATATCGAGGATAATCAGCGGCTGCTGGGCGGCACGACCAATTCGGCCGGCCTCATCTCGGCTTCGGCCGAGCAGCCGCGCACCTGGGGTGTGCGCGTGGGTGGCAAATTCTAACGCAGCATCGGCTTCCCAAAGCACCCAAATCACCATATTCCCACAAGCGGGAATTTAGAGTCGGAGGAAACATGTCCGCGTCGGTCAACGATCTTCATTATGTCGCGCTGGCGGTGCCTGATCTGGCGGCCGAGCGGGCTTTCTTCGGGGAGACCTGGGGCCTTACGGAAGTCGGCGAGCAGGACGGTAAGGTCTATTTCGCGGCAGAAGGGTCGCCGCTGCCGTTTGTCATCCGCCTGCGGCAGGACGCCGAGCGCAAGACGGACCTGATCGGCTTCTCCGCCGGTTCGCGCGCCGATGTCGATGCCCTGTTCGCGCAGGTGCAGGCGGCGGGGTGCAAGGTCATCTCGGCGCCCGGCGATGCGGAAGGTCCGGCGGGGGGCTATGCTTTCCGCTTCTTCGACCCGGACGGCCGCGCGATCGAGGTGATCAGCGATACCAAGCAGCGGGCCCACCGCACGCTGGCCAAGGGCGAGGCGATCCCGACCGGCCTCAGCCACATCGTGCTGCACACGCCCGATCCGGTAAAGCTGGTCGCCTTTTACGAACAGACGCTGGGCTTCCGGCTGACCGACTGGATCGGCACGTTCATGGCCTTCCTGCGCTGCAATCCGGCCCATCACCGGCTCGCCATTCTGCCCGGACCGCCCGCGCTCAACCATGTCGCGTTCGATGTCTCCTCGGTGGATGAGATGATGCGCGGCCTGGCGCGGATGCACGAGAAGGGGGTTACGCTCTCCTGGGGCCCCGGCCGCCACACGGCGGGCAACAACACCTTCACTTATTATCTGACGCCCAACGGCAATGCCGTTGAATATACGTCGGATCTTGAGGAAGTGGACGAAGCCAGCTGGCAGCCCACCGTCTATGAGTTCAGCCCGAGCATCACCGATCAATGGGGCACGGGCCGCATCATCCCCGGCAATGTGCCCCATGCCGAGATCACGCCGGACAAGGGCCTGTGGCAGGTGCCCGCATGATCCGCAGCGCGCTCGTCGTCGGCGGCGGCGTCGGCGGCATGACGGCGGCGATCTCGCTCAAGCGCATCGGCGTCGATGTGGTGCTGATCGACGCGGACCCGCAGTGGCGCGTCTATGGCGCGGGCATCAGCGTCACCGGCATTTCCCTGCGCGCGTTCGATGCGCTGGGCATTCTCGACCAGATCCGCGCGCGCGGGCATGTCGGGGCCGGGATGCGCGGCAAGACCGCTGCCGGGAAGACGGTGATGGAGCCGCCGGTCCCGGAAAACCCCACCCCGGTCCAGCAGGGCGGCGGCATCATGCGCCCGGTGCTGCACGACATCCTCTCCTCGACGGTCCGGGCCGAGGGCATCGACGTGCGGCTCGGCCTCAAGGTGGAGACGCTGGCGCAGGACGCGCAGGGCGTAGACGTGACGTTCAGCGACGGGAGCGCCGGCCGCTACGATCTCGTCGTGGGCGCCGACGGCATCTACTCGCAGATCCGCGGGATGATCTTCCCCGATGCGCCTCGGCCGAAGTTCACCGGGCAGGGCTGCTGGCGCGTCGTCGCCCCGCGTCCGCCAGAGGTGGACCGGGCCGAGATGTATTTCGGCGGGCCGGTCAAGCTCGGCATCAATCCGGTTTCGGCCGACCAGATGTACATGTTCATTCTTGAGCATGTGCCCGACAATCCGTTCTTTGCGGAGGCGGATATGGTCGATCATGTCCGGGCGCTCATGGCCCCGTTCGGCGGTGCGGTGCCGGGGGTGCGCGCGAGCATTACCGATCCCTCGCAGGTGAACTACCGGCCGCTGGAATGGCTGCTGCTACCCAAGCCCTGGTATGTCGGCCGGGTCGTGCTGATCGGCGATGCCGCCCATGCGACGACCCCGCACATGGCGAGCGGCGCCGGCATGGCAGCCGAGGACGGGCTCGTGCTCGCCGAGGAACTCAAGCGGCATGATGCGATCACCGACGCCCTCCATGCCTTCATGGAACGCCGGTTCGAGCGGGCGCGGCTCGTCGTCGAGAACAGCGTGATGATCGGCGACATGGAGATGGCGGGCGACCTCTCCAACAAGGGGCCGGCCATGCTGGGCGCCACCATGGGCCAGCTTCAGGCGCCATACTGAGACAGGAAGAGGACGGGACATGACATTCGGTCTGGCGAAGCTGCGGGATGGCGGCGCGGTGCTGGTGGTGGGCGACAAGATGGTGCTGGTCGACGGGGCGACGGACGTGCTTGCCCTGCTCGACGACTGGGACGCCGCGCTCCCTCGGCTGGAAGCAATCGCGCAGGCCGGGGACGGGGCGATCCCGCTGGACGAGAGCGCGCTCGCGGCGCCCTACGTGCCCCGCCAGATCTTCTGCACCGGCGCCAATTACCGCAAGCATGTGATCGGCCTCATCATGGGCGACCCCTCCATGCGCACCGCCGCCGACGAGGGCGAGACGGACGAGGAGCGGCTGGCCCGCGTCGAGAAGATGATGGACGAGCGCGCCAACGCGACCTTGCCCTATTGCTTCATCAAGCTGCCGTCCTGCGTGGTCGGGCCCAACGATCCGGTCGTGCTGCCGCGCAACGTGCAGAAGCCGGACTGGGAGCTGGAACTGGGCGTGGTGATCGGCAAGCGTGCTCGCCATGTGTCGCCCGAGCAGGCGATGGAACATGTCGCGGGCTTCGTGGTGGTCAATGACGTGACCGCGCGCGAGCACATCTTCCGCCGGGACAACAGCGCCATCGGGGCGGACTGGCTCTCGGGCAAATGCTTCCCGACCTTCCTGCCCTTCGGCCCGATGATCGTGCCGCGCCAGTTCGTGGCCGATCCCTATGATCTGACGATCCGCCTCTCGGTGAACGGCAAGGTCTATCAGGATGAGTCCACGCGGGACATGATGATCGGCATCGAGCGGCAGCTCGCCTATCTCTCGGACCGGGTCGAGCTGATGCCGGGCGATGTCATCTGCACCGGCTCGCCTTATGGCAACGGCTCTGCCTTCGGCGTGTTCCTTCAGCCGGGCGACATGATGGAAGGCTCCATCACCGGCCTCGGCACCCAGCGCAATCCCTGCGTCGCGGAAGGTTGAGGCGTGGGGGCCCCACGGGCTGGTCGTCGATCCGTCCTAGCGCTTGCGCAAGCCGTTGAGCAGCAGATCGACGATGAAATCCTCGAACTGCACGGCGAGCGCGTCCATGTCCGTGCCCTCCGGCACGAGGTTGCGCACCACCGGCTGGGCGGAGACGAAGAAGTCGAACAGGCCGACCAGCGCGAGGTGGAGGAACAGCGGATTGACCGACCGCAGGTCCTTTCCGCCATCCTGCTCCATCATCTTGGCGAAGCGCTCGACCGCGCCCCTGTTCATCTCGCCCTGCAGCTTGCGCACTTCGGCCGACTTCGCATCGGCCAGCTCGTCCACCATCAGGCGGTGGACATGCTTGGTGGAGCGGGTGAAGTGCGCGGTGTTGCGGATGGTCCGCTCCAGCCGGGCCAGCGGGTCCGCCTGCGTCGCCTCCTCGGTCGGCGCGTCGGCGATCAGCTGCTTCACCACTTCGAGCAGCAGCTTTTCCCGGTCTCCGAAATAATAGCGCACGAGCGCCGGGTCGACTCCCGCCTCCCGCGCGATCAGCGAGGTCGTCACGCGCGCCGGGGGCAGCTCCTGCAGCAGTTCGGTCGCCTTGTTGAGCACCGCTTCCTTGCCAACCGCGTCCGCCGGTCGGCCCTGGCCGCGCTTTCTCGTCGAATTCCTCGTCATGCGTTTCGCTATTCCGCTTTTTGCCGCGCTCGGCAAGCAGGCTGAGAAAATTCCCGAAAATAGGAATTGCGCGGGTGGCGCAGATTGATAAGGTCAAGCTCTAGGGAGAGGCAAATGGCTAACTGGCCGTTCACGCAAGGCATTCATGATATCGGCAACGGCCTCTACGGCTATGTGCAGCCGGACGGCACCTGGGGCTGGTCGAACGCGGGACTGATCGCCAGCCGCGGCGAGACACTGCTCGTCGACACGCTGATGAGCGTGCCGCTGACCCGCGAGATGCTGGATCGGTTCAAGGCGAAGGTGCCCGAGGCCGCGAAGATCGACCGCCTCGTCAACACCCATGCCAACCCGGACCATTTCTTCGGCAACGGCCTCGTCGCGGATGCGGAGATCATCGGCACGGTCGAGGCGAAGAAGGAGATGGCCGGGTTCAACCCCAAGGCGCTGGCCGCGCTGGCCGACAATTACCAGAACATGGGCGATGCGGGCGCCTTCCTCTACGAGACGATGGGCCGCAAGTTCGACTTTTCCGGCGTCGATGAGGTCACGCTGCCCAACCGCACGTTTGAGAAGCACCTCACGCTCACCGTCGGCGACAAGCAGGTGGAACTCACCGATCTCGGTCCCGCGCACACCCATTCCGACACGATCGTCTGGGTGCCGGAGGACCGCGTGGTCTTCACCGGCGACCTGCTGTTCAACGAGGGGCATCCCATCATGTGGGCGGGGCCGATCGAGAACTGGATCGCGGCCTGCCAGCACATCATCGATCTCGATCCGCAGGTGGTGGTGCCAGGCCATGGGCCCATCACCGAGAGGACAGCCGTCGCGAACATGAAGGGCTATTTCGAATATGTCCGGGATGAGGCGCGGGCGCGCTTCGATGCCGGCATGGGATTCGATGAGGCCGCGCGCGACATCAACATGCAGGAATACCGGAAGTGGAGCGATCCCGAGCGGATCGTCGCCAATGTCTTCTCTCTCTACCGCCAGTGGGGTGCGCAGTTCACGCCCGAGCAGCAGCGCGACCTGTTTGGCGCGATGGGCCGCTACCACAAGGAACTGGCCGCACATCACGAGGCTTGCGACCATGAGCATTGAGATCAACGCCACCCACGATCCCGCGCGCCGCAGCTGGGTCGAAAGCGCCAACAGGCCGGAGACGGACTTTCCGATCCAGAACCTGCCCTTCGGCCTGTTCCGCACGGGGGATCATGTCCGCGGCGGCGTCGCCTTGGGGGATCGCATCGTCGATGTGGCCGCCTTGCTGCGGACCGGCCTGCTGCGTGGGGCGGCGGCCGAGGCTGCGCAGGCGGCGGCGGGGCCGGATCTGGCGCCGCTGCTCGCCTGCGCGCCGACGGCCGTCAGTGCCCTGCGCGCCGAGCTGTCCGAGCTGTTTCGCGAAGGCGGACGGGGCGACCGCGCGGCGCTCGAGAGCGTGCTGGTGCCCATGGCCTCGGCAGAGCTGCTGCTGCCGCTGAAGCCCACGGCTTTCACGGATTTCTGCACGTCCATTGACCATATCAAGCGCATGGGTCAGCGGGACGCGCCGCTGGCCGCCATGGCCCTGCCGGTCGCCTATAATGGCCGCGCCAGCTCGGTCGTGGTCAGCGGCACGCCTGTCGTGCGCCCGACCGGCCAGTTCATCCCTGCGCCCGGCAGCAGCGATTTCCGTTTCGGGCCCGAGCCAATGCTCGACTTCGAGCTGGAATTCGGCGTGTGGCTGCGTGAGGGCAACGGCATGGGCCAGCCGATCGGCATGGCGGGCGCGGATAGCGCGATGTTCGGTTGCTGCCTCGTCAATGACTGGTCGGCGCGGGGCATCCAGTTTTTCGAGTCCATCCTCGGCCCGCATCTGGGCAAGAGCTTCGTCACCACGATCAGCCCGTGGATCGTGACGATGGAGGCGCTTGCGCCGTTCCGCGTCGCAGCGCGCGGCCGGGACGCGGGCGAACCGGACGTGCCCGGCTATCTGCTCGATCCTGCGGATCGCAACCATGGCGGCATCGACATCGAGCTGACCGCCGAGCTAGCCGGCCAGCGGATCGTGCGCACCAACCTCAAGGAACTGTTCTGGACGCTGGCGCAGATGGTGGCGCATCAGGCTTCCAACGGCGCGCCGCTGGAGCGCGGCGATCTGATCGCGACCGGCACCGTGTCCGGCGCGGCGCAGGAGGCGAGGGCCTGTCTCGCCGAGATCACCATGCGCGGCGGCGAAACCATTGCCTTGCCGGACGGATCGAGCCGCAGCTGGCTGCATGATGGCGACACGCTCACCCTGCGCGGCAAGGCGCAGGCGCAGGGCTATGTCCCCATCGGCTTCGGCGAGTGCGCCGGCACCATCGAACCGGCGCGGGCTGCGACGGAGGCGGGGGCATGACGATCACCACCTGCGGCGACCGCAAGCCTATCCCTGTCGAAGTGCGCGGCAAGCATCTCGTTGTCGACATTCACTGCCATCTCGGCATCCCCGCCGCCGATGCCATCGTGCAGGCGAAGCACCCGGGGCCGCCGCCCGGCATCAACGATTTCACCAGCGCCAAGTCGACCGAGGTCAACCGCGCCCAGTTCGCCACCATGGGGCGCACGCTCAACACGCTCGACCAGCGCCTTGAGGACATGGACCGGCTGGGCATTGACGTGCAGGCGCTCTCGCCGAGCCCCGGCCAGTATTTCTACTTCGCCGATGCGGAGGTTGGTCGCGATGCTGCCCGCGTCGTCAATGATGGCATGGCGGCAGCGATTGCGCAGCATCCGGACCGGTTCGTGGGCATGGACACGGTGCCGCTCCAGAATGTGGAGATGGCGGTTGCCGAGATGACCCGCTGCGTGCGCGAGCTGGACCTGCGCGGGATCGAGATCAGTTCGAACGTCAACGGCAAGGATTTCCATGCCGAGGAGTTTCGCCCCTTCTTCGCGGCGGCCGAAGAGCTGGGAGTCCTGCTCTTCATCCATCCGCTCGGCTTCACGCACGCCCAGCGGATGAGCGAATATTATTTCAACAACCTCATCGGCAATCCGCTCGAATCCACGCTTGCGGTGGGCCATCTGATCTTCGGCGGCGTGCTGGATCGCTACCCCGGCCTGCGGATCTGCGTGGCCCATGGTGGCGGCTACATCCCCGGCTATTGGGGGCGCATGGACCATGGCTGGCGCGCCCGTGCCGACTGCTCGGAACATTGTGCGCATCCGCCCTCCAGCTATCTGCGCAAGCTCTGGCTCGACACGCTGGTGTTCGATCAGGACGAGCTCGATAGCCTTGTGCGCACGCATGGTGCCGACAAGCTTTGTCTCGGCACCGATTATCCGTTCGACATGTCGGAGCCGGACCCCGTGGGCTTCCACGCGCGACTTGAGGAAACGGACAGGGCGAAGATCCTGGGCCTCAATGCGGCAGAGCTGTTGGGGATCACCGTCCGAAGCTGACGATAAACAGAATATCAGCGCAGGGAGAGGAAGATGGCGAGTTTGGCGGAGAAGCAGGACGCGCTCGGCGTGCCTGTGCGTGGTGCGGGCTACACATTGTTCCTGCTGTTTCTGGCGAATTTCCTGAACGTCGCTGACCGGGCCCTGCTCGGCATCGTCATCGATCCGGTGAAGGCCGATCTCCGGCTGACCGACACGCAGATGAGCCTCGTCTCCGGCACGGCCTTCGTGTTGTTCAACCTGCTCGTCGGCATCTTCATCGCCCGCTGGGTCGACCATGGCAATCGCAAGCGCATCCTCATCCTCGGTATCGCGCTGTGGTCCGGCGCCACCGCGCTCACGGGTCTGGCGGAGGGTTTCTGGACGTTGGGCATCACGCGCGTTCTGGTCGGGGTAGGGGAGGCGACAGCGTTTCCGGTCGCCATCTCGATGATCTCGGATCTGTTCGCCGCGCCGCGCCGCCCGCGCTCCATCTCGATCTTTCAGGCGAGCAGCTTCGTCGGTCTCGTGGTGGGCTCCATCCTGGCGGGCGTGCTGGCGGCCGCGCATGGCTGGCGCGCCATGTTCCTCATTTGCGGCCTCTCGGGCTTCCTGCTCGTGGCGCTGATGATGGTGACCATGCGCGAGCCTGAGCGAGTTCGCGAGCCGAAGGAGCACGCCGAGCAGGAGGGCAGTCTCCTGCGGGCAATTGGCCATCTGGTGCGGCTGCGGGGCTTTGTCGCGCTGTCGCTCGGCATGGCGTTCGCGGGCATGGCCGTCGCCGTGCTGCCCACCTGGGCACCGGCCTTCCTGTTGCGCAGCCATGGCGTGCCGCTGGCGGCGGTCGGCGCGCTCATCGGCCCGGCCGTGGGGCTGGGCGGCATTTCGGGGACGATCGCGTCCGGAATGCTCGCCAGCCACCTGGTGCGCAAGCGCGGCGCGGATGTCCATGGCTTGCTAGTCCCGCTGATCGCCATCCCGCTCGCCGCGCCCTTCTTCCTCATCTTCATCTTTGCGCGCTCGCTCACGCTTGCCATGTCCTCCGCGGCGGTCATGAACTTCCTGCTGTCGAGCGCTGTCGGCCCCTGCATAGCGGTCGCCATCGGCATCGCGCCCAGCCGGATGCGCGCTGTATCCTCGACGCTCATGTTGCTGGCCTCGGGCATCATCGGCGGCGCGATCGCGCCGCTGATCGTGGGCCGGGTGAGCGATTTCCTCGCGCCGCAGTTGCACAGCGACTCCCTGCGTTACGCGCTCGCCACCATGGCGCCCACGCCGCTCGTCGCGGGTGCTCTGATCTGGCTGGCCTTCGCGCGGATACGGACGCACGCGGCGGGCTGAGCGCGGGCGTCCCGCCGTGTGGTCGCGGTTTTGGAGGCTTTAGGGCAGGGCCGGGCATCTTGAGACGGTCGCGCGTAGGACAGGCTCTGGCGCGGCGGGGCGATCCGATCGCGCAGGATCGGCCGCGTCCGCCCTTGCGCGCTCCGGGCCGAGCAATGCAGCGGCAGGCTGGCCCGGCACGCGCCGTTCAATGTGGACGCACAGGCCGAGCCGCCGTCGACAGCGATCGATTGGCGCGCAGAAGGCTGCAGCGACGTGACGCTGGCTCGTGCCGTGTCCCGCTCGTCCCTTGGCGGCCATCGGATGACCGCCGGGGGCGGGGCAATGCCGCACGTCCGCGTGGCGGCGCGAACGGCATTGCCGCCATGGCGTCACCGCATCACGGCAGGTCCACCTCTGGAATGAGCAGGTAGGACGGGAAGTTGCCGCCTGTATGGATGGTGTGGAGGCCCAAGTTCACCGTGTCCTCATGATGCGCATAGAGCAGGGGCTTGGGATATTTGTAGATGTCCCGCCCCTTGACGACCAGCCGCAAGCTCTCGCCCGCTTCAAAGCGCGTGCCTGAAGCGAGGATCTCGATATCCACCTCGACGATTTCGCCGGGGGCGACCTTCTGCAGGCGCTGATGCTTGAGCACAGGCTGGAACTCGGTGGAGGCCGCCGGATCGAGCTCGCGATGCGAGACGCGCAGCCAGCCCATCGCCACCGGTCCGCCCTCGAAGATGGCGAAATGGGTGAAGCCCACCACCTCGCCATTGGCCGCGACCTTCTGGATCGCCACGAACAGGTCGAGATCGTCGCTCTCCGCCGCCGAGACATGCAGCTTGAGCTTCATGTGGCCGACCAGTTCGGTTGCGCTGGTGAAGCGATGGTCGAACACGGCCTGCGGTTCATCGGCCAGCGATTCATAGCTCAGGCTGGCAGGCTCGGCAGGCGCCTGGTCGCACAGGGCGCGCTGCGCGGCATCCAGGTAGAGGCGCTTGTAGCGGGTGTTCTCGATCGGCCAGGCGGTCGCTTGCTTGAACGTGCCGCTGCCCGAGCCATCGCGCACTTCCACGCGCACCGTCGGCCAACGGGCGAATTCATTGTCCTCGCCCTTCAGCACATGGTCGAAGAACAGGCGCTGGCGCTCGACGGCGTCCGGCTCATAATACCAGTGCCACTTCTTGCGGCCATGGACCTCAAGCCATTTGCGCTCGGAGGAAATCTTCTTGAAGCCTTCCAGCGTGCCGCGCGTGTGCAGGCCATGGTCGCTCCAACTCGCGATGATGAATGCGGGCACCTTGATCCTGTCGAGCCGGGCCGCCTTTGATTCCCAGAAGGCGTCGAAGAACGGGTGCTCGCGCGTCTCGCGCCAGAGATCCTCGACCGGATGGTCCGAGGCACCCCAGCGCACCTGTATATAGGGCCAGAAGAAGGTCTCCGGGATGCCGCCATGATAGGTCAATTCCCGATAGGTGTCGGTCCAGCCTTCCCAGGGATTGATCGCGGCCAGATGCGGCGGATTGAGCTCTGCCACGCGCCATTGCATGACGGTAAGATAGGAGACGCCGGAAAGGCCGACCTTGCCGCTGCTCCAGGGCTGGACACCGGCCCATTCGATGAGGTCGTAATAGGCCTCGGCTTCCTGCGGGTCGCAATAGCGCGCCTGCGTCGATGCATACCAGGCGCCGGGGATGTCCGCGGTGATCACGGCATAGCCGCGCGCTGTCCAGTAGAGCGGGTCGGGCGCCTCGAAGATGGTATAGTCGGACATCCACTCGGCGAGCACGCCGCTATCCGGATAGATTTTGGCGAGCGGAGAGGGGTCGTGCTTGCCATAAGGCGTCCAGGCGATCAGCGGCGGCGCCGGCTTCTCGTCCGCCGGGCGGAAGATGTCGCAATAGATCACGTAGCCAAAGCGCGTCGGCACCTCGACGTCGCGCTCGATGATCATGCCGTTCTCGACCGTGCGGCTATAGGCGCGCGGCCGGGCGCCGCGAAATTCGGGGCTGTTGAGGGGAGAGCGGAAACGGAGCTGAACGGCGTCAGTCATTGGTCTTGTCCTTGATAATGGCTTGGATGAACCGGGCGAGGATCGGCCCCACTTCATCTGCCGAACTGCCGATCTGATGGACCGGAGTGATATGGTTCTGCCCTTCCAGCCGGACGAAGGCCGGCCATTTGCCCTGCACGGCGACGCGCCGGGCGATCATCAGCGCAGCCTGGCGCTGGAACAGCTCGGGGTCATATTCGGCGACGGTGAAGAGGCAGGGGAGGGTGGTGCGCGCCAGTCCCTCGATGCTCGACTGCCGCTCGAACTGCGCCGGGTCGCTGCCGAAATAGGCGGTTTCGTAGGGGCCGTGGACGAGGTTCACGATGTCGTAGAGGCCCGAGAGCATGATCGCGCCAGCAAGTGCGCCTGCGGCAATGTCAGCAAATTTCGCGCCGCCCACATAGCCTGCCACATGGGCCGCACCGGCCGACTGGCCGACGAGGACGATCTTTGCCGGGTCGCCGCCATGCCCGGCGGCATGGGCGCGCAGCCAGTCGATCGCGGCGGCAATGTCCTCGGAACCGGCGGGCCAGCCATGATCCGGCGCGAGCCGATAGGTCGCGGTCACCCCCAGCCACCCCTGCCGAGCCGCCCAGGCGCCGATATTGTTGTAATAGGGGTCGCCCGGCCCGCCCTTATCGCCGCGCACGAAGCCGCCGCCATGGATGTACAGGACGATGGGTCGAGCTTCGCCCTGCGGCGCGGCGCCGAACAGGTCGAGCCGGTGCCGCTCATGGGGGCCATAAGCGATGTCGCGGATCACCGTCGCCTCGTCGACCGGGGGGAGCAGCGGCGCGAAGATCGCCATGGAGCCCTGAATCTGCTGGGGCGTGAAGGCCTCGCCCAGCGCTTCTATGCTGTCACGGATCATAGTCATGCGGCGCTCATCCTCAGGATCGGCTTGATCGCGCTGCCCGCCGTGCACTCTGCCCATGCGGCGTCGATGTCCTCGAAATCGAAGCTGGTCGCCAGCCGGTCGAACGGGAAGCGGCCCTGCCGCCAATAGTTGATCATCAGCGGGATGAAGAGCTGTGGCGCCGCGCTGCCGCCCAGCACGCCTTGCAGGCGCCGGCCGCTGAGCAGGAAGTTCATGTTCGGCGTCCAGTCTCCGCGCGGGCGGGTGACGAACCCGGCCGTGCCTTCGACTGCAAGGCAATTGAGCGCGGCGTCGAACACGGCCGGCACCGACGTGGTGTTGAAGCTGAGATCAAACCCATATGGTTCAATTTCGGACAGGGCGCCGCCGACCCGATCGCCGGAGGAGACGATCTCGCTCGCGCCCAGCTCGCGGGCCAAAGCGAGGCGTGCCGGATCGACATCGACCGCGACGATGCGCTCTGCACCGGCGATTTTCGCAGCCATGATGGCGGCGAGGCCCACGCTGCCCACGCCGAACACCGCGAGCGACTGGCCGGGGCGGAGCCGGAAGGCCTCCAGGATCGCGCCCGCGCCGGTGATGATGCCGCAGCCGAGCGGGCCAAGCTGGTCAAGCGGCACGTCCCTCGGCACTTTCACGGCGCTGCGCGCCGGCGTCACGCAATAGCTGGCGAAGGAGGATTGCGCGA
>JAFKLU010000343.1:4353-37979 GCA_017304105.1 Sphingomonadales bacterium | reverse complement strand
GGCGATGCTGCTCGATCATCTCGGCGTCGCGCGGCTCGCCGCCGTGATCGGCGGATCGATGGGCGGAATGCAGGCGCTGGCCTGGCCCACCCTCTTCCCGGAGCGGGTGCGCGCCTCGATCGTCATCGCCTCGACCGCGCGGCACAGCGCGCAGAACATCGCCTTCCACGAGGTCGGCCGGCAGGCGATCATGGCCGATCCGCGCTGGCGCCGCGGCGATTATTATGCCGATGGCGAGGCGCCCGTCGCAGGCCTCGCCGTGGCGCGCATGGCCGCACACATCACCTATCTGTCCGAGGCGGGGCTCACGGAGAAGTTCGGTCGCCGCCTGCAGGGGCGCGATGCCAAGACCTTCGGCTTCGACGCGGACTTTCAGGTCGAGAGCTATCTGCGCCATCAGGGCATCAGCTTCGTCGAGCGGTTCGACGCCAACTCCTATCTCTACATCACCCGCGCGACCGACTATTTCGATCTCGCCGAGGATCATGGCGGCAGTCTTGCGCAGGCCTTCGCGCGGACGCGCGCGCGCTTCTGCCTGATCAGCTTCGATACCGACTGGCTCTATCCCACGCGCGAATCGCGCAACATCGTCCACGCGCTGCACGCCGCCGGGCGCGAGGCGAGCTTTGTGGAGCTGGCCAGCCCATTCGGCCACGACGCCTTCCTGCTCGACGCGCCGGAGATGAACCGCGTCATCGACGGTTTCCTGCGAGCCGGCGAATGATCGCGCTTTCCGATGACAAATCGCGGCTCGATGTCGCGCGCATTCATGGCTGGCTGGCGTCGAGCTACTGGTCGCCCGGCATCGCGCGCGACCTCGTCGAGCGCGCCATTGCGGGCTCGCATTGCCTCGGCGCCTACCGGGATGGGGAGCAGGTCGGCTTTGCCCGCATGATCACCGACCATGCGACCTTCGCCTGGCTGGCGGACGTGTGGGTGGACGAATCGGCGCGCGGCCAGGGCATCGGCCGCTCGATGGTGCGCTGGTTCCTCGATCATCCGGACTTCGCGGGCCTGCGCCGCATCGGCCTCACCACGGTGGACGCGCATGGCGTTTATGCGGCGCTCGGCTTCACGCCGCTGCTCCGGCCCGAGCGCTATATGGAGCGGCTGGCGCCCGAATTCCGCGCCATGCTGGCGGACGCGTCATGAAGGAACGGCCCGATCTTGCGCTGATCGCCAAGCATGTGGCGCCGGGCGCGCGCGTGCTGGACGTGGGCTGCGGCGATGGCGCGCTGATGGCGGCGCTGCGCGATTCGGCCGGCGCCGACGTGCGCGGGCTGGAGCTTGATCCCGCCAATGTGGCCGCCTGCGTCGCGCGCGGCCTGCCGGTGGTGCAGGGCGATGCCGATACCGACCTTGGCTATTATCCCGATGCCAGCTTCCATTATGCGATCCTGAGCCAGACGCTGCAGACCACGCGTCGGCCCGATCATGTGGTCGAGGAGCTGCTGCGCATCGGGCGGCAGGCCTTCGTCTCCTTCCCCAATTTCGCGCATTGGCGCGGCCGCCTGTCGCTGCTGTTCGGCGGGCGGATGCCGGTCACGCGGCTGCTGCCCGAGCGCTGGTATGACACGCCCAACATCCATCATGTGACGATCGACGATTTCCGCGCCATGGTCCATGATCGCGGCTGGACGATCGACGGGCAATGGTTCCTGAACGGCGGGCGCGAGACCGGCTCGACCAACGCCAATCTCTTCGCCGAGCATGCGGTGTTCCTGCTACGGGGCTGAGGCTTTCGGCCGCCCCGAACGTTGCAGAGGCTAGTCAGACGCACGCGCTGCGTGCATAGCCCTCGATCAAAGAACAAATAGCAAGCAAACGTTCAGGCCGAAGACCAGCAATTCATGTCCGCGCAGACCCCCACCTTCCGGATGCACGACCGCGAGTTCGTCGCGCTCATGGCCTCGATCATGGCGCTCAATGCGCTCGCGGTCGACGCGATGCTGCCCGCTTTCCCCGCGATCCGGCAGGCGCTGAACGTCGCGGACGCCAATTCGCTGCAATATATGATCTCGTCCTACATGCTGGCCAATGCGGTGGGATCGCTGGTCGCCGGGCCTCTGTCGGACCGATACGGGCGGCGGCCCATGCTGCTGCTCAGCATCGCCTTTGCGGCGCTGGGCGGGCTCGCGAGCGCGGTCGCGCCCACTTATCCGGTGCTGCTTGCCACGCGCGCCGTGCACGGCTTCTTCGCTGCGGGGCTGGGCGTGCTTGCCGTCTCCGTCATCCGCGATCGTTTCTCGGGCGACAAGATGGCGCGGCTGATGAGCCTCATCATCATCGTCTTCCTGCTCGTGCCGGTGCTGGCGCCGTCGATCGGCCAGCTCGTGCTCCAGGTGGCGAGCTGGCGCGAGATTTTCCATGTGCTCGCCGTGGCGGCGGTGCTGGTGTTCATCTGGGCCTGGCGCCGCCTGCCCGAGACGCTGCACCCCGAGTTCCGCCAGCCGATCGCCATTCCGGTGATCGCGCGCAACTGGCTCGCCTGCACCACGGATCGGCAGGGCATGGGCTATATGCTGGCGGCGGGCATCATGATGGGGGGCATGTTCGGCTTCCTCAACAGCTCGCAGCAGATCTTCTTCGACGTGTTCGACGCGGCCGACATCTTCCCCATCGCCTTCGCCTGCGTGGCCGGATCGATGGCGATCGCCAATTTCTCTAACAGCCGCATCGTCGAGCGGTTCGGGGCGCGGCGCGTGTCCCATGCGGCGCTGATCGCGTTCATCGGCTTCAGCCTGCTCCAGCTCGGCGCGAGCCAGTTCGAACCCGAGCCGATGCTGCTGTTCCTGATATTGATCGCCTTCAACATGGGCATGGTCGGCTTCACCGGCTCCAATTTCGGCTCGATCGCGATGGAACCGTTCGGTCATATCGCCGGCGCGGCGGCAAGCTTCCAGAGCTTCGCGCGCATGGCGCTCGCCACGCTGATCGGCGCGATGACTGGCCAGCGCTTCGACGGCACCACCGGGCCGCTCGCCCAAGGCTTCGTCGTCACGGGCCTGCTCGCGCTCGGACTGGTCCTGTGGGCCGAGCGCGGCAAGCTGTTCACGCGCCCGCGCCGCGCCGCGCTGCGGCCCAAAGCGCCGACACACTGACCTGAAATTCCGCTGAAAGCCTCGATCCTTCCGCCCCTGCCACAGGGCGCGGAACCCTTGGTCATGCGCGCTTCTCTGCTCACCAGTCTTTGAGCCGCTTCCGCTCCGGTATGGCTGGCGTGCCGCTCCGATCACATATAAAGCTTCCCATATATAAAGGATGCTTTATATTTATTCTCATTCCTTTGCAGGAGATCGTTCCATGCACGGACCCGTTGGAGCCAAATCGACCATGACCAAGCCCCCCTTTCACGCGGAACATGTCGGCAGTTTTCTGCGGCCCGCGAAGCTGATCGAAGCCCGCAACGCCAAGGCGGAAGGCAAGATCGACGCCGCCGCGCTGCGCGCCGTCGAGGACGAGGCGATTCGCGATGTCGTCGCGTTTCAGGAGGGCGTCGGCCTCAAGGCGATCAGCGATGGCGAATTCCGCCGCACCTTCTTCCACACCGATTTCCTGCTGCAGCTCGACGGCATCGAGGAGCAGGGCGGCATGGAGGTCCAGTTCCACAACGCCATCGGCAAGGACGTGCATTTCGCGCCGCCCAAGATGGTCGTCACCGGCAAGATCGCCCATGCCAAGCCGATCCAGCGCGCGGACTATGAGTTCCTCGCCAGCGTGACGAGCGAGACGCCGAAGGTCACCATCCCCTCGCCGACCATGCTGCACTTCCGCGCCGGCCGCGAAGGCATCAGCGAGGCGGTCTATCCGGACATGAAGGACTTCTTCGACGACGTCGCCGCCGCCTATCAGGAGGAGGTCGCCGATCTCGCCGCCGCCGGCTGCCGCTATCTGCAGCTCGACGATACCAACCTCGCTTATCTGTGCGATGACAAGCAGCGCGAAAATGCCCGCAAGCGCGGCCTCGATCCGGACGATCTGCCCCGCCACTATGCGAAGATGATCAACGACGCGCTGGCCACCGCGCCGGCCGACATGTTCACCGCCATGCATCTGTGCCGCGGCAATTTCCGTTCGAGCTGGGCGGCCGAGGGCGGCTACGAGCCGGTCGCGGAGATCATGTTCAACGAAGTCGACATCGACAGCTTCCTGCTCGAATATGATGACGCGCGCTCGGGCGACTTCGCGCCGCTGCGCTTCCTGCCCAAGGGCAAGCAGGTCGTGCTCGGCCTCGTCACCACCAAGCTCGGCACGCTGGAGACCAGGGACGAGATCCTGCGCCGCATCGAGGAAGCGGCCAAGTTCGCGCCGCTCGACCAGCTCGCGCTCTCGCCGCAGTGCGGCTTCGCCTCGACCGTCCACGGCAATGACATCGCCTTCGACCAGCAGAAGGCGAAGATGGAGCTGGTGATGGAAGTCGCCGCCGAAGTCTGGGGCAAGGACTGAGCCCGGCGGGCAAGTGCGCCCGTCGGCTGGCGGGCGCGTCATCCCCCGCGCTCTGACCCGCGTCGCAACGACAGACCATTGAAAAGGCCGCCGGAGCGCTCTCGCCCGGCGGCCTTTTTCGCATTCGTTTCGCCCGCTCAGTTCACCGGCGGCACCGGCTGCGGCGGCGTATCCGGATCGTCCTCATGCACCTCGATCAGACCGAGGCCGACATGGCTGCGGCGGCGGCTATAGCCGAAATAGACGAACAGGCCGATCACCGCCCAGATGAGGAACAGGATGATGCTCTTGTGGTCGAGCATCACGAACAGATAGATGCAGCCCGCAATCGCGATCGGTGCCGTGAGCCAGATGAACGGCGTGCGGAACGGGCGCTTGCGGTTCGGATCGGTCTTGCGGATCACCATCACCGCGATCGACACCGCAGCGAAGGCGAAGAGCGTGCCGGAGTTGGAGATGTTGGCCAGCTGACCGACCGGGAAGAACGCCGCAAACAGCGCGACCGCCATGCCGGTGATGATCGTGATGACGTGCGGCGTATTGAACTTGGGATGGATCTTCGAGAAGGCCGGGGGCAGCAGGCCGTCGCGGCTCATCACGAAGAAGATGCGGGTCTGGCCGAACATCATCATGAGGATGACGGAAGGAAGCGCGAGACCGGCAGCGAGGCCGAGCAGGTTGCCGATCTGCGGCCAGCCGATCTCGCGCAGCGTGAAGGCCAGCGCCTCCTTGGAGCAGACCACGTCCTTGAAGCCTTCGGCGGCGCGCGCGGCGCATTGCGCGGCAAGCTCGCGGCTGCCGGGCTCCAGCACGGCGCCGGCTGCGTCCCGCACCGGCTGGCTGCTGAGGCCCGGCGCGCCGATCACGCCGGCGGCGACGAGCAGGTAGAAGATCGTGCAGATGGCGAGCGAGCCGATGAGGCCGATCGGCATGTTGCGCTGCGGGTTCTTGGTCTCCTCCGCCGCCGTGGAAACGGCATCGAACCCCACATAGGCGAAGAAGATGGAGGCCGCCGCCATGCCGATGCCGAGGAAGCCGGTCGGCGCGAAAGGCGAGAATTGCGCACTCTCCATCGCAGGCCCGGCGAGCACGATGAACAGCGTGAGCGCGGAGACCTTGATGGCGACGAGCACCGCATTCACGGTCGCGCTCTCGCGCGTGCCGATCACCAGCAGCCAGGTGACGAGGCCGGCGATCAACATGGCAGGCAGGTTGATCACGCCGCCGTCAAAGGGACCGGCAACCAGCGTATCGGGTATGTCGATACTCAGCGCGTGCTCAAGCAGGCCCACCACATAGCCGGACCACCCGACCGAAACGGCCCCCGCCGCCACCGCATATTCGAGAATGAGCGCCCAGCCGACCAGCCAGGCGATCAGCTCGCCCATGACCGCGTAGCTATAGGTATAGGCCGAGCCAGAGACCGGCACCATGGCCGCCATCTCCGCATAGCAGAGCGCGGCGAAGGCGCAGACCGTGCCCGCGATGATGAAGCTCACCATCATGCCCGGCCCCGCCTTCTGCGCAGCCTCGGCGGTGAGCACGAAGATGCCCGTGCCGATCGCGGCGCCGATGCCGAGCATGGTGAGCTGGAAGGCGCCCAGCGAGCGGTGAAGGGATTTCTTTTCGGCAGTAGCGAGAATGGCGTCTAGTGGCTTGATGCGGCCAAAAATCATTCGCTTGGACTTTCTTTGTGCAGCAGCTCGCCGGCCGCTGTCCCCCTTTTTAAGTGGGCGGCAGACTATCGCCTAATCGGGATGGTGCAAGTGCGTAAAGGGTCCGCGCCGGCGCGCGGCGCAGCAGGGCGGGGCGCCTAGCGCGCCAGCATCGGGCCCAGCGGCTTGCCGCCGAAGATGTGCACATGCAGATGCGCCACTTCCTGCCCGGCATGCTGCCCGATATTGGCAAGCAGCCGATAGCCGGACTCGACCAGCCCCGCCTCGCGCGCGATCTTGCCGACCGCGCGGACGAAGGCGCCGATCTCCGCATCGCTCGCCCGCTGCGAGAAATCGTCCCAGCTCACATAGCTCATAGACCGTCTTGTTGGGGATCTCGCCGCGCAGGATCCGGGCGAAGATGTTGGTCTCATCGTAAGGAAGCGTCGGATCGATGGCCATGGGTCAGTCCTCCTTCGGGCGCGCCGCCTTCTCGTCGATCCCGGACACGCCTTCGCGGCGGTCCAGCTCCGCACAGACCTCGGCAAGCGAGACGCCGCTGTCGGCGAGCAGCACCAGCAGGTGGAACAGCAGGTCCGCCGCCTCGCCGGTCAGGCCCGCCTTGTCGCCCTCGATCGCCGCGATCACCGTCTCGACCGCTTCCTCGCCGAGCTTCTGCGCCATCTTGGCGCGCCCCTTCACGCGAAGCTTCGCGACATAGGAGGTCGCCGGGTCCGCATCGCGGCGGGCGAGAATGGTCTGTTCAAGGCGGGCCAGGCTGTCCATGGCGCATCTCCTCGCCGCTGCGCCTGCGGGCGTCAACGCGAATTTCGCCTCAGCTGCGCACCGCGATGCCGGCGGCGGCGAGCGCCCGGCGCGCGTCCTTGATGCTGTAGCGGCCGAAATGGAAGATGGAGGCGGCGAGCACGGCGCTCGCATGGCCCCTGGTCACGCCCTCGACGAGATGCTCCAGCGTGCCCACGCCCCCGCTCGCGATCACCGGCACGGAGACCGCGTCCGCAATGGTGCGGGTCAATTCGAGATCATAGCCGGCCTGCGTGCCGTCCCCATCCATGGAGGTGACGAGCAGCTCGCCCGCGCCCAGCTGCGCAAGGCGGATCGCATGGGCCACGGCGTCCACGCCGGTCGCGCGGCGGCCGCCATGGGTGAAGATCTCCCATTTTCCCGGTCCCGTGCGCCGCGCATCGACCGAGCCGACAATGCACTGGGCCCCGAACCTGTCGGCGACCTCGGCGACGACTTCGGGCCGTGACACGGCCGCGCTGTTCACCGCCACCTTGTCCGCCCCGGCGAGCAGCAGCGCGCGCGCATCCTCGACGCTGCGCACGCCCCCGCCCACGGTGAGCGGCATGAAGCAGACCTCGGCCGTGCGTGAGACGATATCGAGCAGGGTGCCGCGCGCCTCATGGCTCGCGGTGATGTCCAGGAAGCAGAGCTCGTCCGCCCCCGCCGCGTCATAGACCTTGGCCTGCTCTACCGGATCGCCGGCATCGCGCAGGTCGACGAAATTCACGCCCTTGACCACCCGGCCATTGGCGACATCGAGACAGGGGATGATGCGGGTGCGGACGGTCATGCCTTGGCCACTCCGTCATCCGTTCGTGTCGAGCGAAGTCGAGACACGGGCAGCGCTGTCCTTGCGATTCTCGACGTCGCTCGAACCGAAGGGAACGGGAAGAGCATGGGCATCACGCCGCATTCGCCACGGAAATGGCAGCCCGCAGGTCCAGCCGCCCGTCATAGAGCGCACGGCCCGTCACCACGCCCTCGATGCCGTCCTGCGCATGCAGGCTGAGCACACGGATATCGGCGATGCCCGCGACGCCGCCGCTGGCGATCACCGGAATGTCCACCGCGCGCGCCAGATCCACCGTCGCCTCAACGTTGCAGCCCTTCAGCAGCCCGTCGCGCCCCACATCCGTGAACAGCAGCGATGCGACGCCCGCATCCTCGAACCGGCGGGCGAGATCGACCACCGGCATGTCTGACTTCTCCGCCCAGCCGTCGGTGGCGATCATGCCGTCGCGCGCATCGACCGCGACGACTATGCCGCCCGGAAATTCCTTGGCCATGTCCTTCACGAGCTGCGGATTCTTGAGCGCCGCCGTGCCGATCACCACGCGCGACACGCCCACCTCGAACCAGCCGCGCACCGCCTGCGGATCACGAATGCCGCCGCCCAGCTGCACATGGCCCGGAAAGGCCTGAACGATCGAGGCGATGGCCGCACCGTTTACCTGATGGCCCGCAAAGCTGCCGTCCAGATCCACGACATGCAGGAAGTCCGATCCCTGCTCGGCCCAGATCCGCGCCTGCGCGGCAGGATCGTCGCCATAGACGGTGGCGCGGTCCATGTCGCCCTCGGCAAGGCGCACCACCTGGCCGCCCTTCAGATCGATGGCGGGAAAGACGATGAAAGGCGGAATGCCGGCAGGGCCGCTCATCAGGGTTTCCACTTCAGGAATCGGGCGAGCGTCGCGAGGCCATAGGCCTGGCTCTTCTCGGGATGGAACTGCACACCCAGGATATTGTCCCGGCCGACCGCGGCGACGAGCGGCCCGCCATGATCGGTGGTCGCGACCACATGCGCCGGATCGGCAGCCACGAAATGGTAGCTGTGCAGGAAATAGGCCTCGCCGGGCACGATGAGCGGATGCTCGCGCGCGAGCATCACGTCGTTCCAACCCATGTGCGGCACCTTGATCGCGGGATCGTCCCGCTCGATCAGCCGCACTGTGCCGGGAATCCAGCCGAGGCCCGCATGGCGGCCAAATTCCTCGCCCGCGTCGGCCAGCAATTGCATGCCCACGCAAATGCCGAGGAACGGGCGGCCCTGCGCGAACACAGCCTCATGCATCGCCTCGATCATGCCGGGGATGGCGCGCAGCGGTTCGATGCAGGCGCGGTAGGCGCCCACGCCGGGCAGCACGACCCGCTCGGCGCCGCGCACAAGATCGGGATCGGCGGTGATCGCCACATCCCGCGCGCCTGCGGCCTTCAGCGCATTGTGCACGGAGCGGAGGTTGCCCGCGCCATAGTCGATAAGCGCCACGGTCATCGTCAGCTGCCCAGCATGCCCTTGGTCGAGGGGATCGCGTCGCTCTTGCGCGGATCGATCTGCACCGCCTGGCGCAGCGCCCGCGCGAGGCCCTTGAAGCAGCTCTCGACGATGTGATGATTGTTTGCGCCGTAGAGATTCTCGACATGCAGCGTGATGCCGGCCGCTTGCGCGAAGCTCTGGAACCAGTGCTCGATCAGCTCCGTGTCCCATTCGCCGAGGCGCGGCATACCGATTTCGACCTTCCAGACGAGCCAGGGGCGGCCGGAAATGTCGAGCGCGACGCGGGTCAGCGTCTCATCCATCGGCGAGTGGACTTCGCCGAAACGGGTGATCCCGCGCTTGTCGCCGAGCGCCTTCGCCAGCGCCTCGCCGATCGCGATTCCGGTGTCCTCGGTCGTGTGATGCTGGTCGACATGCAGGTCGCCCACCGTCTTCACATCGAGATCGATCAGCGAATGGCGCGAAAGCTGCTCCAGCATATGATCGAAAAAGCCGATGCCGGTCGAAATATTATAAAGGCCGGTGCCGTCCAGATTGACGCGCACGTCGATCGACGTCTCGGCGGTTTTTCTGCTGATTTCGGCGGTGCGCATGGCCCGGCCCTTAGGCCCGATCCGCCATCTGCGCAATCCGCTTGTCCTGTAGGACAGACTGGAATCGCATTACCCGGGCGTTGCTCAGCGCTTGACCGACCGGAGTCCCGCGCTAGGACTGTCGCCATGACGGACGAGACGCCCGACAGCCTGATTCCTTACGACGAGATCGTGCAGGAGGCCCTGCGCGCAATTCCCGGCCGTGTGCTGCGGGATATTGCGGTGACGGGCGCCTTGCCCGGCAATCACCATTTCTACATCACCTTCAAGACGCAGGCACCCGGCGTCAGCATCCCGCAGCGCCTCATCGAGCGCTTCCCGGATGAGATGACCATCGTCCTCCAGCATAAATTCTGGGACCTGAAGGTCGGCGAGGACATGTTCGAGGTGAGCCTCACCTTCAATCAGGTGCCCGCGCATCTGGTGATTCCGTTCTCCGCGCTGCGCTTCTTCGTCGATCCGGCGGTGAACTTCAGCCTGGAATTCCAGGTGCAGGATGGCGGCGACGAGCCCGATCCGCACGACGAGGCCGGAAATGACGAGCCCGCGCTCGGCGCCGAGGACGGCTCCAACGTGGTCACGATCGACTTCGGGAAGAAGAAGTAAGGCGCGACGGTCGAGGGTCGCCTGCCCTGTGGGTGAGCGCACCATCCCGTCTTCATCTCACGAGAACAGACCTTCGATGGAACCGACCCGTTCGTTTCCATCGGGACCAGCGCCGGATCGCCCGGACGGCGCCCTCCCCGTCTGACAGGTGACCGAAGGCGAGCCCCCGCCGGGGCCGCCTCCCGCCACATCGCCGTCCTACTTCTGCCGCTTCGCCTTGAAGCTGAAGGTGACGCCGACCGCGTCCTTGATCTGGCTCGTGTCCGAATATTCGCCGGTGCCAACGCCGAATGCCGTCCGGCTCAAGGGCGCGCTGCCCGAGACCGTCGCGTCATCGCCCTTGATGTCGAGCGTGAAGTCGAGTGTCACCGGCTTCTGTGCGCCGTGCAGCGAGAGCGTGCCAGCCGCGCGATATTTGTTGCCGCCGCGATGCGTGATGCGCGTCGAGCGGAACGTGGCGCGCGGATGCGCCGCGACGTCGAAGAAGGTATCGCTCTTCAGCGTGTCGTCGCGCTGGCCATCGGCCGTGTCGACCGAGGCGAGATCGATCGTCACGCTGATCTTCGATCCCGCCAGGTCGTCGGGCGAGAAGAGGATGTCGGCGTTCCACTGCGTGAAGCTGCCGTCGATCGCCGAGCCGGAATAATCCGCCTTGAAGCCGAGATGCCCGCCCGCCGCGATTTTCCAGGGCGCGGGTGGCGCCTTCTCCTCGGCGGCCGCTGCGTTGTTGGCCGCTTCATTGGCCGGCGCCGCCTCATTGAGCGCCGCCTCGGCCTCGTTGATCGCCGCGTTGCCGATCTCGACCTCATTCGCCAGATTGACGGCGCCGGCCGGCTCCGCCCCGGCTGGCGCGGGGCCGAACGACAGCGCTTTGGCGAGGAACAAGGTGCCGATCATCGCGAGGATCGCGACAGCCACCGCGATCGTCTGCGCGCCCCTGCCGCGCAGCGGGAGCATCCGCCCCACCAGATCCTGCCGCGCCAGATGATGCTTGAGCGCGCCTGCGACGTGCAGCACGACGAGGCCGACGAGCATCCAGCCAATAAGGCTGTGCGCCGCCTCGGCGGGTCCATTCCAGCCCGCGCCCACCGGCAGATGCGGCCAGGGAATCGATCCGAACAGCAGGGTCGGCACCTTGATCCGGGCGGTCGAGACGATGATCCAGCCGGTAATCGGCCCGCCGATCATCACCACATAGAGCAGCCAGTGCACCGCCTCGGCCAGGAAGGCGAGGAGCGTCGGCTGCGGAAGCGGCGCCGGGCGCGGCCTGCCGATGCGAATCGCGAGCCGGACGAGGCTCAGCACGAGAATCGAGATGCCGACCGTCTTGTGGAGCTGATAGGCGGCGAATTGCGGCAGCCCCTCCAGTTCCTCAAGGCGCCAGCCCAGCGCGAGCTGGAAGAAAAGCAGCAGCGCGAGAACCCAGTGCAAGGCGATCGCCACGCTCGAATAGCGGCTCATATTGCGTGACACGCTCATGCTTCTCTCGCCCTCCCCATGCCTGTGCTGTGGCAGAGTTGCCAGCGCGTCAGGAGCTTGGCAAGCGGGAGAGGCTGGGGCCAGCGGGAATATGATGACAGGCGCGGATCGCGAGGGCGAGCCCGCCCCCGAAAGCAAGCGGCCTTCAGCCCCTGCTCGTCCTCTCAAGAGAGGACACAGCCGGGACGCTCCCCGTGCGAGAAGATCGTCATGGGAGCAGATCGATGAGTGGCGCAGAGGGATCCGACGCGCAGCCGGCGGACAAGAACAGGCTCGTCCTGCCCCTCATTCTCGTCTGCGGCCTTGTCTACTTTCTCGACGGAATGGTCCACAGCATCATGGGCCCCCTGGCTCCCGACATGGCAGCGACGCTGCACCTGTCACATGCCCAATTGGGACCAATTTTCTCCGCCAATCTTATCGGCCAGTGCGCAGGACTGGTCATTTTCCCGATGCTGGTCGGCAGACTGGGGCACCGGCGCATCGTGCTCATCGCCCTCGTAGGATTTGGTCTCTTCGAAGCGCTGACGGCGGCTGCAAATTCTGCTGAGCTGCTCTTCGTTGCCAGATTGATCACGGGGGCATTTCTCGGTGGCTGCCTGCCGAGCGGCCTTGCCATCGTGACGACGTCGGCGCCTGCGGAACGCCGCGGCCTTGCCATCATGATCCTGTTTACCGGCTATGGCCTGGGCGCCACCGTGTCCGGCCTGATCGCGGAGCTGTTCTCCGATGCGGGGGGTTGGCGCGCGGCGTCGGTCGTGGTGGGGCTCGCCTGCCTCATTTGCGCGGCGATCGCGAGCGTCTGGCTTGTCGAGCCGGCAAGGCGCACGGGAAAGACCGAACCGCTTTCGCCAGGCATCGGCGGGGGCGCGCTCGCGATCGTCTCGCCTCACTACCTCCTCGGGACTTCTTCGAAATCGACCATGAATGGCTTGCGCTGCGCCATATGCTCGACGATGCTGGCGCGGATTACGCGCAATAGCTCTCGACAAGGATAAGCGTGAAAACCGGAGAGGACGATCCCGCAGGGGCGGGGCCAGAAGCGACACCGGAGTTCGCGCGCGGCTGGCGGATCGTCCTGACCTCGGCGCTCGGTGTCGGGCTCGGCGTCTCCGGATTGCTCAACTATAATGTCGGCCTTTTCGCACGGGATCTGGCGGACGAGATTGGGCTGAGCCGCACGGCGTTCGGTGCGGCCTTCTTCGGCTTCACCCTCGCCACGGCGGCCGCGATGCCGCTGGTTGGCCGACTCATCGATCGGTTCGGTCCGCGCGCCATGGCGGCGCTGGGCGCGCTCATGCTTTCGCTGGGCTTCCTCGCCCTTTCGCGCGTCTGGTCGACAACGGCCTATGTGGCCATCCTCGTGCTGATCGGCCTGCTGACGGCCACATCGACGCCGGTGCCCTACACGCGCGCCGTCTCCGCCGCCTTTGAGCGCTCTCGCGGCCTGGCGCTTGGCCTCACGCAGGTGGGGATCGGCCTGGCCGCAGCAGTCGTGCCACCGCTCATTGCCATCGTCATTGCGCGCTATGGCTGGCGCGAAGGCTTCCTCGCGCTGGCCGCGCTGGCCGCGCTCGGGATCCTTCCCGCACTTCTGGGCTTGCCGGGCCGAGCGCCCCTTGCGGCCGAGGCCCCGAGCGAGAGCTACAGCGCCGTGCGCACGTCGCCGCTGTTCCACCTCCAATATCTCGCCTTCTGCGCGATGGCCTTCGCTTTTGCCGGCATGCTCTCGCATTTCGTCCCGATGCTCCGCGAAGCCGGAATGCCCGTGCAGCAGGCGGGCGCCCTCGCCGGGCTTATCGGCGTCTCCGTCATCGTAACGCGCATTCTGGTCGGATGGCTGGCGGACCGGATTGAACCTGCCCGGCTCGGCTGCGCAAGCTGCCTCCTGTGCGCTGCCGGTTGCGCCGTTCTTGCATTTGGCGGCCCGGCCATGGCCCCCATCGGCGCGATCGCCCTTGGTGCCGCCATGGGCGCCGAGGCCGACCTGATCGGCATCCTCACCGCGCGGCATTTCCCTCTTGCCGCCTACAGCCGCGCCTATGCCGCGCAATATGGCGGCTTCATCGTCGCGGCCGGCCTCAGCCCGCTGTGGATGGGGCAGCTGGCGGATCTGAGCGGCGGCTACAAATCGGCACTGATCGCTGCGGCAGGCCTGCTGCTGATCCCTGCCGCGCTCTTCCTGCTGCTGCCAAGGCTGACTCCGCGCTCCTCCTGAAACGCGCAGAAAGAGAGCGGACGTCCCGTGGTCAGGCCGCCTTGAGCCCGAACCTCGCCCGCGCTTCCTCCACTGTGGCAGGCCGGGCGCCATAGATGGCCGCAATGTCCACCGCCGCCTTCACCATTTCGCTGTTGTCCCTGGCCACGCTGCCATCGGGCAGGTGGATGCTGTCCTCGAAACCGACCCTCACGAGGTCGCAGCCCATCGCCATGCCGAGCGTGGCGATCCTGAACAGGTCGCGCCCGGTCGCCGTCACGCCGATGATCGCCTGCGGGAACAGGCGCAGCCCTTCGTCTATGGAGAAGATGATGTTGCGAGCGATGGGCGGCGTCGCGCCGAAGCCGCCGCCATGCAGCAGCCAGATATTGTCCCGATCCTTGTCGAACACGCCCTCGCTTGCGTAGCGGATCAGGCGGTGGAGCGCGCTTGCTTCGACCACTTCATATTCCAGCGCCGATCCCTTTTCATAGACGGCCTTGATCGTCGCACGAAGCAGCTGGGGCGAGTTCACGAACGGCGTCTCGTCCGGATAGCCGCCCTCGGGATTGTAGAAATCCGCCGAGCCGCCCGCGATGCCGAACAGATCCTGTTGCGGTTCGATGTTGAGGATGCCGAGACGTTCCTCGTCGCTCGGCCAGTGGAGCTGGCCGGTGACCGGGTCGCGCCGGACGCCGATGCCGTTGGTGGTCTGGATCAGGATGGGGGAGCGCGCGCGAATTTCCCGGATGATCTGCGCATAGATGGCGGGGTCGCCGCTGTTCTTGCCGTCCTTGTCGCGCGCATGGACATGCACCATGGCCGCGCCCGCTTCCCAGCAGCGCGCCGCCGCCTCCCCGATCTCGGCCGGCTGCTTGGGAATGACGGCGCCGTCGCGATCCTGCTGCATCCCGCCGTTGATTGCGACGGTGATGATGATCTTGTTCCCGGCCAGCATGCGCAACCTCTCCCCAATTCGATGATGATGATGATGATGATGAGCACATCTCCGTTGCGGCGCTGCGGGGCTGTCCTCTTGGCGCAGGACAAGGCACCACCATCGCGTTCCAGCCCCCCGGCCGCGCGCGATCAGCGCAGGGGGAGCAAGAGCCTGGTGTCGATCCGGGGCTGGCGCTTTCGAGGCGCGATCATGAGCGCTGCCGACAGGAACATCGCGGCCAGCCCGCTCAGGCTTGCAATAGGCATCTGGGCGCGGCCCTCGCGGCGACTCCACTGATCACCATCTGGAGCGCGCCCGCAAGGCTGATGCCGGTGGCGGCGAGGCCGGGCACGCATTGCATGACCTGCGCTATGCCGGCCGGTGCCGAGATGCCGACGCCAAGGCCGACGATCATCATCGGGCCGATCAAAGCCGCCGGGCCATCAAGCCCTGCGAAGCCAGGTGCCAGCATCAGCGCACTGCGCCCACCCCAAGCGCAGCCCTCGCACGACGATCGTGCCGCCGACACCCGCGCCAGCAACGAGCGGATAGCAGTGGCCAGCCTCGCTCGGGCCAAGCCTCCAGCGCTCGGTCAGCAGGAAGGGTGAGACGCTCAGAAACAGGTATAGCGCGCGGCCTGACAGGGCGATGGCACTGGCAAGACTCAGGAAGAGCGCGGTGGTCAGCAAATGCCCGAAATCCTCCAGGGGCGATCAGCCGACGCCGGTCGCCGAGAGCGCGAGCGATCTGCGTTCCGCAAATATCGGGATTTCCCGGGGATCGTATGGACGCAAGCGAGCGAACGCCTGCGCATGGGGAAGTGGTGCCCCACTGACGACAAACATGGGCACTCATATTATTGGGAAATTTCTGTCGCTCGCGGTTAGTTCAGCTCAATCCAACATTTCGCGATCAAAGAGATCGCACGCCCCCCGTTGTTGCTGTGACAGCTAAGCCGGCAGAATAGGACACTCCGATCATTTTGGCTTCTTGACTGACCAAACGACTTTATTGACGTCTGCCCGGATGATCGATGACGTCAATAAAGTCGGACGATCCGAACTGTCCGCTTGAGTAGGCGACTTCGAGGATAGCGGACATTCGCTCAACCGAATTATCAAGGAGCTGCTCTGCGGCGTGCGAGTCCGCGTAACTTCAGAAAGCGCGGGTCCTTCCCAAGCGCTGGATCAACTTCGGCGATGCGATCCAGCATGGTATTGAGCTTCGGCGGAACGCCATCCTCTCCGACGATCGCCGAAAGTATGGCCAAGACAGCAGGCCCCCTCGAAGTAGGATATCCGAATATGATCCTGCTTTCAAAGAGCGCCCTCCTTGGAATGCAGGCGTCGTCATAGGGCCAAAGCGGCCGCTAAAAGCACGAGACATCTGGGCGATCCGCTTCTTTCTCGATGAACATCGGCGATTGCGCGATCGCGCGCTATTCGACTTCGCGATCGACAGTAAACTGCGCGGCTGCGACATCGTGAAGATCAAAATCGGCGATCTTGTCAGCGGCGCGGCCATCAGAAATCGTGCGACCGTCATCCAGCAGAAAACTGGTAGGCCAGTACAGTTCGAAATGATGACCGATTGTCGTAACAGTCTGATGAAGTGGCTCGAGCGACGCGGCGGAAGCATCAACGATCATGTCTTCCCAAGCCGCGTGGACTATCTAGGCCGCCTTAGCACGCGACAATATGCGCGGCTTGTCGACGAGTGGGTGACCGCTATCGGTCTGGATAGCCGTGAGTACGGAACGCATTCACTCCGCCGAACCAAAGCCTCGATGATCTACAAGGCCACTGGCAACCTCCGCGCGTTCCAGATCCTGCTAGGTCACAGCAAGATTGAGAACACGGTCCGATACCTTGGCGTCGATATCGATGATGCTTTGGTTCTAGCAGAGAGGATCGAGATCTAGTTTCGTTGGCGGCTCTTCGCCTTCGGTGGGGAGCCGCCGCACGACCTTCAATTGTGAGCGCGACTAGAAGTATTTCGAGATCGCCCGGAACTGCTCGATCGCATGAGCCGGCCCTTCCCCTTCCTCGGCGTGAACCAGACAATGATCGATATGATCGTTGATCAGGGCACGCTTCGCGCTGCCGATCGCATTCTCAACGGCTTGGAGCTGCTGCGCGATATCGACGCATGGCCGTTCTTCCTCGATCATCGTGACGATGCTCTTCAGATGACCGGCAGCTCGATTGAGCCGCTTGATAATCGCTGGGTGACTGGAATGGGTTTTGTGGGCCATTTGCCCTTATCCCATGCCGTTCGGGGCATGTCGAGAAATATCCCCCCGGGGGGATAGACATGTATCCCCCTGGGGGGATATGGGAAGCACATGATCGAAGTCCTCGCCAACCGAGTCTATCGGCAGCTGTTCCTAGCACAGGTGATCGCACTGATCGGCACGGGCCTGGCAACCGTCGCGCTCGGGCTCCTCGCCTATGACATCGCTGGCGGCAATGCCGGCGCCGTCCTCGGCACGGCCCTCGCGATCAAGATGGTCGCCTATATCGTGGTGGGGCCGATCGCCGGCGCCTATGCCGATCTACTGCCGCGGAAGGCACTGCTCGTTGCATTGGATCTCGTTCGAGCGGCGGTCGCGATTTGCCTCCCGTTCGTGTCCGAGGTCTGGCAGATTTATGTCCTGATCTTCGTGCTCCAGTCGGCATCGGCGGGTTTCACGCCGACCTTCCAGGCGACCATCCCGGATGTGCTGCCCAACGAGGCCCAATATACGCGTGCTCTGTCGCTCTCGCGGCTCGCCTACGACATGGAGAGCCTGACAAGTCCGATGCTGGCCGCCGCGCTGCTGACCGTCATCAACTTCCATTGGCTGTTCTCGGGCACCGCCGTGGGGTTCGTCGCTTCTGCCTCGCTTGTAGTCACGTCCGGTTTGCCGCGAGCCGTGGCCGCCGCGAAGCGGGAAGACAGCATCTACGCCAAGACGACGCGCGGCATTCGCATTTATCTCAAGACGCCCCGCTTGCGTGGCCTGCTTGCCGTGACGCTATCGGCAGCGGCGACGAGCGCGATGGTCATCGTCAACACGGTCGTCATTGTTCGCGGGCTCGGTCTCGGCCAGCGGGAGGTTGCGATTACACTGGCGGCTTATGGCGGCGGTTCGATGCTGGCGGCCTTTGCTTTGCCGCGCATCCTCGACCGGATTGCCGATCGCACAATCATGATTGTCGCGTCCGCCGCTCTAACAGCCCTCCTTGCGATGCTGGCGGCGATCGGCTCCGTCAGTGGCGGCAACCTTGGCTGGGCAGTCATCCTCGCCATCTGGCCGATCCTCGGCATCGCCTATTCGATGAGCGTGACGCCATCTGGACGACTGCTGCGCCGTTCGACCGGCAGTGACGACCGCCCAGCGCTGTTTGCCGCCCAGTTCGCGCTCAGCCACGTCTGCTGGCTCGTTGCCTATCCGCTGGTCGGCCAGCTCGGTGCGCGCCTTGGAATGCCGACGGCCCTCGCCGGTATGGCGGCGCTTTCCTTGATCGGCGTTCTGGCCGCACTGGTGCTCTGGCCCCGCAATGATCCGGATGCCTTGCCGCACGATCATGAGGACCTGCCGGCCGATCACCCTCATCGCTCTGAAGGCGATAAGGATCATGCATTCGTCATCGACGACCTGCACCCGAACTGGCCCAAATCATGAGCGATGGACTCCAATTGCTCATGCGGCCGGTCTCGCGTATCTGTGAGGCTGTGACAGCGCCATTGGCCCTTCCCGCCAAACTGATGCCCGGACGGAAACGTCTGGCTGCGTGGCTCGGACTATTGGCCATAATCGGCATGTTAACGCTCACCAGCTGGCACAACAGCCTGCCGGCGAATCATCATGCGCAGCAGGCGGCTCATGCTCAGGAAGCTGGCGATCATCATCATGATGACGACGGCAACGCGCCAGTCGACAATGCCGAGCATGTCGCGGCCCACGTCGTGCTGCAGGGTGTCGCGCTTCCGGGCGAGATGCTGCTCGCGACGGTCCTGCTGTTGGTGGCGATTGTCTTCTCGTCGGGCCCGCTCGTCGGGCGGAGATCGCTGCCCCCGCTGACGATCCTGCGCCCTCCCAGAAGCTGACGCTTTGACGCGCAGACTGATCTGCGCACGTCCGTCAGACTGAAGGGATATATCATGAATGGCTATAAAGGCCGGCTGTCGCACAGCGCGACGGCAGGCATCGCGGCTGCGCTGTGGAGCGTGGCCTGCGGAATGCCGGCTATGGCAGAGAACGCGCCGCCGTTCGCTGCCTTGCTTCGGCAGACCGAGAATGCACCGCGTCCCGCCGAGAGCGCGGCCGAGGTGCGACGTGCGCAAGGACTGGAGCGACAGGCTCGCGCCATGCCCAATCCGACCATCGGCGTCATGACCGAGAATGTGGCAGGTGGAGCGCCCTTCTCGGGGTTCGATCGCGCCGAGACGACCATGCAGTGGAGCCAGCCCATCGAGCTTGGCGGCAAGCGGTCGGCCCGGATCGCGGCAGGCGAAGCGGGCGTTACTGCAGCCCGCGCACGCGACCGGGATGCGCGGGTCGGCTACGCGTTCGATCTCGCTCGCGCCTATGCCACCGTCGAGATTGCTGACCAGCGGATCGATCTTGCTGAGGACGAGGTTGAGGAAGGCGAGAATGACCTGCGCGCCGCAAAGGCGCTGGTTGATGCGGGCAAGGAAGCACGGCTCCGTGCCCTGCAGGCGGAAGCCTCGCTCAATACAGTCCGAGCGGAACTGGACGTCGCCAAAGCCGCGCGGATCACAGCCCTAGCCAGATTGTCGGCACTGGCCGGCGTCGAAGAGCCATATACCGGGCTCACCGCACCGATCCTCGACGGCGCGCCCGAGGCTGCTCAGCCGGTCGGACCGGTCGATCCTCTTGCGGCATCCTCCTACCTCGCAGCTCAGGCGGACCGCGATGCGGCGGAGCACCGACTGACGGCCGAGCGCCGCCGCACGACGCCGGATGTGACCGTCAACATTGGCGTGCGTCGCCTCCAATATGAGAATGCGACCGCGCTTGTCGGCGGCGTGACCATTCCGCTGCGGCTCTTCGATCGTAATCGCGGCAATATCCAGGCATCGACCGCCGAGGTCGAAGCGGCTGACGCACGGCTCGCGCGCGCCAAGTATGAAGCCGAGGCCAATGCCCGCATCGCCCTCGCCCAGATCGATGCCGGCGAAGCGCGGGTCTTGGCAGCTCAGCATAGCCTCGAAACTGCGCAGGAGACCTATCGGCTCGCCCGCATCGCCTATGAGGCTGGCAAGTCGCCGCTGCTCGAACTGCTGACCGCACGCCATGGCCTGGGCCTTGCCCGAGGCGTGCTCCTCGATGCCCGCGCTGCCCGCTTCGAGGCACGCGCAGACCTGGCGCGCCTGCAAGGCCGCGCCGTGACTGGAGATATCATCCCATGACGGACAATCGCCTCTATGCGGGCGCGGCACTCGCGCTCGTCCTTGCCGCCGCTGCCGGGTTCGGTATCGCGCGGCTCACTGCCCCCGCACCGCAAGTCGAAGCGGCTGCCGAAGAAAGCGCCGCTCCCTCGAACGATGTGGAGATCACGGCCGATGGCATTCGCCAGTCGCAGATCGTGGTCGCCGCCGCCGCGTCGGGCGAGTTGGATGCGGCGATCCCCGCGTCTGCAACAGTTGATGCAACGCCCGATGCGGAAGCCGTGCTCACCGCGCGTGCCGCGGGAACGGTGGCACGCATTTTCAAGCGCATTGGCGATCCCATCCGGGCCGGTGAGACGCTGGCCTTGGTTGAAAGCCGCGACGCGTCGGCCATCGCGGCTGATCGGGCCGCTGCTGCTGCCCGCGTCACGCTCGCCCAACGTCAGCTTTCGCGTGAACAGAGCTTGCTCAAGCAAGGTGTATCACCCCGTGCAGACTATGAGCTGGCCGAAGCCAATCTCGCGGTTGCCCGCGCCGATGCCATGCGCGCCAGCGCGGCAGCCGGTGCCGCCAAGGTCGCAAGTGATGGACGTTCGGTCGCGGTGGTCAGTCCCGTCAGCGGACGCGTGACCGCCGCTCCCGCCAATCTTGGACAGTTCGTTGCCGCCGAGACCGAGCTATTTCGCGTAGCCGATCCACGCCGTTTGCAGATCACCGCAAGCCTTCCCGCTGCCGATGCCGGTCGCGTTCGCGCCGGTGACCGGGTCGAGTTGACCGGACCGGACGGCAAAATTTCGGAAGCCCGGGTCCGGTCCGAGACCGGTGTTGTCGATCCCGAGAGCCGCGCCGCGACGGTCGTCATCGAGCCGGGCGCGGGCGCCAGTAACTTCGTGCCCGGCCAGCTTGTCCAGGCACGCATCTTCGCGAGCGGCGGCGCAGTCAAGGGCGGCGTCATGGTGCCGCAGGATGCGGTGCAGACCATCGGCGAGCGCAGCGTCGTGTTCGTGCGGACCGCCAAGGGCTTCCGCGTCCAGACGGTCCAGATCGGCAGTCGCAGCGGAGGGATGGTCTCGATCGTGAGCGGACTCAATGCCGGCACGCAGATCGCCACGACCAATGCCTTCCTCCTGAAGGCCGAGATCGAGAAGGAGTCGGCGGAATGATCGCGCGCATCCTCAGCCTCTCGGTCCGGATGCGATGGCTTGTCGCCTTCCTGACCCTGCTCGTCATCGGCTTTGGCGCATGGCAAATTACCAAGCTGCCGATCGACGCCGTGCCGGACGTCACCAATCGGCAGGTGCAGATCAGCACCTTCGCGCCCACGCTCGGCCCGGTTGATATCGAGAAGCAGGTCACCTTCCCGGTGGAGACGGCGCTTGCCGGCATCCCCGGTCTGCAGATGACTCGGTCCTTCTCGCGTAATGGCTTCAGTCAGGTCACCGCCGTCTTCGAGGACTCCACGAACATCTATTTCGCGCGGCAGCAGGTGACCGAGCGTCTGGCGCAGGCCAAGGACAGCTTGCCGGCTGGGGTGCAACCAAACCTCGCACCGCTCAGCACAGGCCTTGGCGAGATCTTTTTCTACTCGGTGGCCTTCCAACATCCGGACGGCAAGGGCGTCAAAATCGTAGACGGCAAGCCAGGTTGGCAATCCGATGGCAGTTATCTGACGCCCGAGGGCGAGCTGCTCACCACCGAACTCGCCAAGGCAGCCTATCTGCGCACCGTGCAGGACTGGATCATCCGGCCGCAGATGCGGACGGTGGTCGGTGTTGCCGGCGTTGATTCCAACGGCGGCTATGTGAAGCAATATCTCGTCCAGCCCAACCTGAGCGCGCTGGCGTCTTACGGCCTGTCGATCACGCAGTTGGCCGATGCGCTCGAACGCGCCAATCTTTCGGCCGGGTCCAACTATGTCCGACGCGCCGGGGAAAGCTTCCTCGTCCGCGCCGACGCTCGGCTCAAATCGATCGACGAAATCCAGGAGGCGGTCGTTGCCACGCGCGCCGGGGTGCCGGTTCGCGTCAAGGATGTCGGCGATGTCGTGATCGGCGGCGCGGTGCGCACCGGCTCCGGCAGCCGCATGGGGTCCGAGGCCGTCATCTCGACCATCCTCATGCTGGTCGGCGAGAATAGCCGCGTGGTGGCCAATCGCGTCGCCGACAAGCTCACCGAGGTGAACAAGGCGTTGCCGCCGGATGTGTTCGCCGAGCCGGTCTATAATCGCTCGAAGCTGGTCAACGCGACCATCGCGACCGTCGAGAAAAACCTGCTCGAAGGCGCACTCCTCGTCATCGTGGTTCTGTTTCTGCTGCTCGGCAATATCCGAGCGGCGCTGATCACCGCAGCCGTGATCCCGATCACCATGCTCATGACGGCGGCGGGCATGAATGGCCTCGGCGTGTCGGGCAATCTCATGAGCCTGGGCGCACTCGACTTTGGCCTCATCGTCGATGGCGCGGTCATCATCGTCGAAAATGCCCTGCGAAGATTGGCAGAGCGACAGGAGCATGAGGGCCGTCTGCTTAACCTGCGAGAACGCCTGGGCGAGGTCATCGAAGCCGCGCAGGAAATGGTTCGGCCGACCGTTTATGGCCAGCTCATCATCTTCCTTGTCTTTGTGCCGCTGCTCACCTTCCAGGGCGTCGAAGGCAAAACCTTCTCGCCCATGGCGGTGACGCTCATGCTCGCGCTCGCGTCCGCGTTCGTGCTCTCGATCACCTTCATTCCCGCGATGCTGGCGATCGTCGTCACCGGCAAGGTCAGCGAGACCGAGGTCAAGCCGATCCGCTGGTTCAAGGAGAAATATGCGCCAGTTCTAACCAAAGCCGTTGCGCGTCCCATGCCGTTCATCCTCGGCGGAGTCGGCGTATTCTTTGCGTCGATCCTGTGTTTCGGCCTGCTCGGCGAAGAGTTCATGCCGCAGCTCGACGAGAAGGACATTACGGTCACTAACTTCCGCGTGCCGTCCGCCTCGATTGATCAGTCGACGCAGATGCAGCTCCAGATCGAGAATGCCTTAAAATCGTTGCCGGAAGCTGCGCTGGTCTTCTCCAAAAACGGCAATGCCGACCTTGGCACCGATCCGATGCCGCCGAATGCTTCGGATACCTATTTCATCCCAAAACCCGAAAGCGAATGGCCGGCGGAGGTGAAGTCGAAAGAGGACATTCTGCGCCGCATCGAGGCGAAGATGAAGCCGCTGATCGGCAATCGCACCGAGATCCAGCAACCGATCGAGATGCGCTTCAACGAGCTGATCGCGGGTGTCCGCGCAGACGTCGCAGTGAAGCTATACGGCGACGATCTCGACGCGATGAGCGCCGAAGCCAGTCGCATTGCTGGTGTCCTGAGATCCATCCCTGGTGCAGCCGACGTAAGCGCCGAGCAGACGGCCGGTGCTCCGACGTTCGACGTCAAGATCGATCGTCTCGCGGCGGCACGTTACGGCCTCACCGTCGAAGAGGTGGCGAACACCGTCGCGGCCGCGCTCAGCGGTCGTGAAGCCGGACTGCTGTTCGAGGGCGACCGGCGCTTCTCGGTGGTCGTCCGACTGCCGGATGCGCAGCGGGACGATCTCGATACGCTCGGGTCCATCCCGGTCATGCTGCCGGCAGCGGACGGACAGGTCGCCCGGTCGATCGCGCTGCGCGAGGTCGCCCGGTTCAGCTACACGCAGGGCCTCAACCAGATCAGCCGCGAAAATGGCAAGCGCATGGTGGTCATTCAGGCCAATGTGCGCGGGCGCGATCTCGGCGGGTTCGTGACCGAGGCGCAGGAGAAGATCGGCCAGCTCGATCTCCCGCCCGGCATGTACACGGCCTGGGGCGGCACGTTCGAGAGCCTTCAATCTGCGCGGCTGCGTCTCCTGATCGTCGTGCCGATCTGCTTCGCGCTCATCTACGCGCTGCTCTACATGGCGCTCGGCGGGTTCATCCCGGCAGCGATCGTGTTCAGCGCGGTGCCGATGGCGCTGGCGGGCGGCGTGTTTGCGCTGCTGCTGCGCGGCATTCCCTTCTCGATCACAGCGGCGGTCGGGTTCATCGCTTTGTCGGGCGTGGCAGTGCTCAACGGCCTCGTCATGATGAGCGCCATCCGCAAGCGTCGCGAGGAAGGGGCGAGCGACGATGATGCCATTGTCGGCGGCGCCATGGAGCGGGTCCGTCCGGTCCTGATGACCGCGCTAGTCGCCAGTCTTGGCTTCGTGCCCATGGCTCTGGCGACCGGGACAGGTGCGGAGGTTCAGCGTCCGCTGGCGACGGTCGTCATCGGCGGCCTGATCACTTCGACCGCGCTCACCTTGCTGGTGCTGCCCGCCATCACAGCGCTGCTCGCGCGCTTGCCACAACGACGCAAGGCGGAGTCGCACGAACCAGCACTCGCCTGAACTTCATAATTGAGAACGACTTGCAATAAGGGAAAGGTCCAAGCACAAGATGCCCATGAGACTTTCATTGGAAAGACCGATCGTCAGGGCAGGCATCTGCTTGCTTCTAACTGCCCTGGCTTCGGGTCAGGCGCTGGCCCACGGCGTCGCCGAGGGCGACAAGGGCTTCATCGAAACCACGAGCGGGCCACAGATCGGCCCGTTCCTCTACCTCGGCGCCAAGCATATGGTGACCGGCTACGATCACCTGCTGTTCCTGTTCGGCGTCATCTTCTTCCTTTACCGGATGAAGGACGTCGCCACCTATGTGACGCTCTTCGCAATCGGCCACAGCACAACGCTGATCGCAGGCGTGCTGATCGGCACGCATGTCAGCCCCTATTTGGTCGATGCGATCATTGGCCTTTCGGTGGTGTATAAGGCGCTCGACAATCTCGGTGCCTATCGGCGCTGGTTCGGTTTCCAGCCTAACACCAAGATCGCGGTGCTTGTGTTCGGCCTGTTCCATGGTCTTGGCCTTGCAACCAAGCTGCAGGACTTCGCCATGTCGGGCGATGGCCTTGTGACGAACCTCATCGCCTTCAATGTCGGCGTGGAGATCGGCCAGTTGCTTGCGCTGACCGCGATCCTCATCGCCATGGGCTATTGGCGGCGCACCGCCAGCTTCGCCCGCCACGCCTTTGCCGCCAACGTGCTGCTGATGACTGCAGGGTTTGTCCTCTTCGGTATGCAGATGACCGGCTACTTCCTGGAAGGATGATCTTATGACCAAACTCGAAACGCCATCCATGGCCGACGTTCCCTCCATCCGCCGACTTAACCGCGCGACCCTGCTCGCGGCGGTCGCTGCCGGCGTGATCCTTGTAACGACTGTACTCCCCGCCGAATATGGCGTCGATCCGACTGGCATCGGAAATGCCCTCGGTCTCACCAAAATGGGCCTCACCAAGCAGGCGGCCCATGCCGACTTCGAACCGGCGCCTGCGACGGCGGCCGCTCCGGTCGCCGGCAACCATGTCACCACGACGCTGCCCGATGGGTCGACCCAGATCAAACTCGTCCTGCGCCCTTTCGAGGGCAAGGAGGTCAAGGCCACGATGAAGGCCGGCCAGGAGTTTACCTATCAATGGGCGACCGATGGCGAAAAGGTCGACTTCGAGCTGCACGGCGATCCCGAAGGCGCAGTGGGCGATGAATATACCAGCTACGAGAAAGGCCAGTCTGCTGGTGCCAACGGGACGTTCCGCGCGCCGTTCGACGGCCGGCACGGCTGGTACTGGAAGAGCAATGCCACGAGCAACGTGACGATCACGGTCACCGCCAAGGGCAATTTCGAGAAGTTTGCCGTGCTCGAATGATCGCGCGAACCGCCCCCATTTCACTCACGTTCCATCAATGGAGATCATCCATGCGTTTTACATCCATGGTCATCGGTGCCCTATTTCTATCGGCGTCACCCGTGCTCGCTCATCCCGATCATGACATCAACGAAGAGCCGGATCTGACGCCTGAACAGACCGCGCGTGCTTCGATCGTGCGCCTGATCACGCAGGCGAAACTGCCGGCGACCTGGACCAAGGCAGAGCTGGTATCGTCGAAGCAGCGCACGGTCAAAGGCCTGCGCCAGACTGTGCTGACCTTCCGCAATCCCACCGAAAAGGTCGCTGCCAGGCAGACCCTGTTCGTCCTTCTGGACAACAAGTATCAGTTCCTGTCGGCCGACCATGTCCTGAAGTGAACGCGTGATCTGGCGCTGCCTCGGCAGCGCCAGCCACGGCTGCTGGACTATGCCTTGCGAAGCGCCCGGTAGCGCCGGTCGACGATCTCCCAGTCGACATTCTGCATGAAGGCATCGACATATTTCGCGGCCGCCGCGCCGTAGTCCATGTGGAAGGCATGCTCGTAAATATCGAGCACGAGCAGCGGCGTGCTCATCGCCGGCCCGTTGGTGTGATCCCAGGCCCAGTAATTGTGCAGCGACGCGGTATGGTGGTTGTAGGCGAGGATCGCCCAGCCCGAGCCACCGGCCAGCGACATCGCCGTGCGGCGAAACTCCGCTTCCCATGCGCCGAGCGAGCCGTGGCTGAGCGCCAGCGCATCCTTGATGCTGCCGGCCGCCTGACCATTGCCGCCGAGCTGATCGAAATAAAGCTCGTGCAGCACGACAGAGCCGGTGCGGTGAAGTTCCTCGCGCTTGAGGCCGCTATAGGCAACCGGCGGGAAGTCCTTGTCCGCCATGGCGGCCGCCAGTCGTCCCTCGATCATGTTGAGCGCGCGCACAGAACCTTGGTAATTATTCTCCCAGTGCGAACGGATGAGCTTCTCGGACAGGCCGTTGAGCTTGGCCGGATCGATCCGCAACGGCTTGGGCTGATGACCGCCGGCAAAGGCGGGAACGGGCACCGGGGCCGCCAGTGCGCTGCTCTGGGCATTGGCCTGCGTGGCGGCGACGGCGGCGGTCAGGGCGATGCCGCTCAGCGCATCGCGACGTCGAATGTCAGTCATGATCAGGCTTCCTTTCAGGCAAACTGGCCGAGCAGGAGACCGCCCACGGCCGCGAGGCCGAGGACGCGAATGAGGGTCCACCGAAACCGGAAGATGAGGAGCGCAGCGAGGGCAGCGAGCAAGGCGGCGCGCCAGTCGAAGCTGTCCAGCTGCGGCACCTGCAGATGGACTGCGCCCAGCCGGACCGCATCGACCTGCTTGAACAACACATGCAGCGCGAACCACAGGCTGAGATTGGCGATCACACCCACCACCGCCGCCGTCAGCGTCGCGAGCCCGCCCTTGAGCCGCTTAGCATGCTCCAGCCGCTCGATCCATGGCGAGAAAGCGAAGATCCAGAGGAAGCAGGGCGCAAACGTCACCCAGGTGGTCAGCGCCGCACCGAGTATGCCCGCCACGATCGGCGCAAACGGCTCCGGCGCTCGGAACGCCGCCAGATAGCCAACGAACTGGGTCACCATGATCAGCGGCCCCGGCGTCGATTCCGCAAGGCCGAGACCATCGGCCATCTCCCCCGCACTCAGCCAGCCAAAGCCCTGCACGGCCTCCTGCGCCATATAGCCCAGCACCGCATAAGCGCCGCCGAACGTCACCACGGCCAGCTGCGAGAAGAACAGGCCGATTTTCCAGAGCACATGGTCCGGCCCGAGTAGCAGCAACACCAGCAGCATCGGCGCCGCCCAGATCGCCCCCCAGATGAGCGCAGCCCGAACCGTGGCGCCCCATGGCCGTGGCGAATCGGGCGGCACGCCCGCATCGTCCTTGAGCGCCAGCCAACCCGGCCGGAGCGCCGCAACGCCGATGCCGATCGCGCCCGCGCCGAGCACGACCAGCGGAAAGGGAAGGTTGAGCAGGAACAAAGCCAGGAAGGCCACAAAGGCGACCGCCTTCTTGAACGGCGTGTTGAGCGCCCGCCCCGCGACGCGCAGCAGCGCCTGCACAACGATGGCGAGCACCGCCGCCTTGATCCCGAGGAAGAGCGCGGCAAACCAGCCGAGATTCGCGGCAAAGCCGTAGAGCATCGACAGGGCCAGAATGACCAGCGCGCCGGGAATGACGAAGAGCAGGCCGCCGGCCGTGCCGCCGCGCCAACCATGCAGCTTCCAGCCGATCCAGGTGGCGAGCTGCTGCGCCTCCGGTCCGGGCAGCAGGTGGCAGAAGTTCAGCGCGTGCAGATATTGTTCTTCGCTCACCCACTGGCGCTCGTCGACCAGCTGGCGGTGCATGAGCGCAATCTGCCCGGCCGGCCCGCCGAAGCTCAGGCAGCCGATCCGCGCGAAAACGCGCACCATCTCGGGGAAATCGGGCTTTGAGGAAGACCGCGTCACGATCGCTATACACCTTTCCATCCGCTCAATTTGCGGACTGCAAAAGGCAACGCTTGGGCTGACGCCTGACCGGGAGGTCGCTTGGTCCCGGTGGTGCACCCTATGCCGCAAGTTCGAGGTGATCGGCAATCAAATTTGCGCGTCGTCGTCGTCGACAGTGGTTACGCCGCCGACTGAACAGATGGCAGCTATCGGGAAGCTTAAATTCGCACTCGAATGTCCGACTTAGAGGCGATTCTGTTGCCCATGCAATAGCCGATGATGAGCATCCGGATCATCAACTCGGGATCGATCGAAGGACGACCCGTCTCGCTGTAGAAGGGGCGAAGATGTTCACGAACGCTCGACAGATCCACAAATCGGTCGATCGAGCGCAGCAGATGGTCCGCCGGCACGTGCCGCTCAAGGTTGAAGCTGTAGAACAACGCTTCCTGCGCTACTGTCCGCTCGCCCATCATCGGCCAATCTCCACTCTCAACGCCAGAGTGAATCAGACCGCCAACGTAAATTCAAGAACGAGTTTTTCAACAGAATCGGGGCGGCAGCTGCCGACCACAATACGTCGTTTGCCGATGGGGCTTGGAACGGCAGATTTTGACACAACTTGCTATTCGCTGAGCGCGAAGCCGTTTGGCAGCGACGCCTCCCGCATAGGTCATTCAGCGGCCGCGAGGCCAATCTCCAAAGCCGCCCATTGTTCTGGTGCTGCCGGTCGCTGGCTTAATCCTTCGAAAAAAAGTTGAAGCGGCGCTGTAGTCGTGAGTTCTACTGGTTCAAGCGGCGATCACGCTCTCGGCGGACGCCGGCGCCGCCTCGACCATGCGCATGACCGGGCCTTCGCGGCTCCAGCTTTCGAACACTATGGTCATCATGCGCTCGTCTGGTCGCACCGGCCGTAGCTTGCGCTGGAGCAGGCCGATGAGCCGCTCCTCGTGAGTCGAGACGATGATCTGCCGGTGGGCGCGGAAGCGCCGCATTACGTCGACAAGCCCCAGCAGGTTGATCGAGTCTAGGCTCTGCAGGGGGTCGTCGAGGATTGTCACGCCTAACCGGAGGCTGGGGAGGGCGAGGTTCATGGCGAGGAAGAGAGACACCGCGAACGAGTTCATCTGCGAGCTGGACAGCAGTGGACCGGCGTCATGAGAGGGCGCGCCGACGTCGGGATCTGCGATGCCCACGTCCAGCTTGCCGTGACCACGCTCCATTCCGGCAACGATCTGCGTCACGCGGAAGGTGGGATGCGGGTCGATGCGGCTGTAGATCCTCTGGAACAGCGGCGCGATCTGAGTGATCTGCCTGGCTGTTACCGCCAGCGATGCGTCGCGCAGGCCATCGATGATTTTGCCGGAAAGGATCCTTGTGGCCTCCTCGCCGGAGATCCGGCTGTTCGCCGCATCCAGACGTCCAGTGACCTGCACGCGTTCCGCAACGAGTTCTTCCCGCTGGCGTTGTTCGCTCAGCCGTAGAACCTGCAGGGAAAGGCGCTCGCCATCGGTGATGAGCCCCGCCAGGATCTCAAGCGTCTTTGCGATCGCGCCTGCGCGCTCGCGCAGAGCAGCGGCGGGGTCACTGGTGCCGTCTATTCCGAGATCCGAAAGTCGGGCCGTCATTATCGAGCGCCGGGTCTCTCGCTCGCGTACATCGTTTTCCAGGCGCCTCAAATCTTCCCGAACAAGGTTCAGCAGGACCTGGACCGCGCCGCGCTCTTCGGTCAGCGGGGCCAGCCGGTCGGTAACGCTGGTCTGAGCGACGTCGGATACGGCTTCGATGAGCGCCTGCAGATGTGCGATCGTATGTCCGACGTCGTGGCTCTGCTGGCACACGGGGCAGTGGTCGCCGAGGTCCTGAAGGGCAAGCCTCGCCATCGTCGCTGCGCGTTGCGCGCGATCGGCTGCCTCGACCTGCGCTTGACGTTCCACGGCAAGCCGGGCGTTTTCCGTTCGGATGGCTTTCTCAGCGGCGTCCAGCTGCACGACGAGATCGGCCTCGTCTCGACGCAGCTTCTCGACGTCCAAGTCGGATGTCTCGACGACGGAGAATTCGGGAAGCTGCTCGACGAGGCTGCGGGTCGTGCCGAGATCGCGTTCGAGCTTGCTGCGCTCGGCCTCCAACGTCTTAATGAAGCGGTCCAGCCGGGCAGGTGTCGTCGGCGCCCCGTCGGGACCGAATCTGGCCTCGCCCATTACCGCAACTGCCCTCTGGAACAGTGCACTCGAGGCCTGGCGCGCATCGTCGCTTGCGACGGTGCCCCCGTCGGACAGGCGGGTGATGTGTTCATCGATCTGCGCGACCCGCAACGCCAACGGTTCCACCTCGTCCCGTCGGAACGTCGTGGTACTTGCCGACCAGGACCGCCGGCTCTTCTCGAGGGCAGCCTGGAGTTCGATCACCCCACCCGCGCCGATCACCTCGCTGACGAGAGCGAAACGCTCCGCCGCGCTGTCGTCGTTTATGAACTGGCGGACGAGATCCTGTTGGAGGTAGACCCCGCGCGTGAGGACGCGGTTCAGGGCATCACGGGCGCCGACCCTATCCTTCAGGTGAGGGAGGAGCAGGTTGCAAAGCTGCTGCACGGCCGCCGCCTGCTCGTAATCCCTATCGCCGAGCCGAAGCCGCACGAAGTCGTCCGACCCGCCGTCCGTCGCACGCGTCAGAACGACGTCGCCATCCTCGCCGGACATGGTCAATTCAACGCGCGCACGCCCTTCGCGTGCATACATCGAGACGGGCGTCCCACGGTTTGAGAAACGCGCGATCGTGCCGGCCAGCGCCCAGAGGATTGCGTCCAAGAGCGAGGTCTTGCCGACGCCATTGGGGCCCTGGAGGAGGATGACGTCGGCGTCGAGATCGATCGTCGCCTGACGACCGAACGCCCTGAACCCCTCGATCGTGATCGACTTGAGTCTCATCGTCCGCCGCCGCTTTCGTGAAGCCGCTCCAGCGGCGGTTCGCCATCGCGGTACGCATCGACGACGATCTTCAGCTTGGCGCGATCGACCGTCTTGGCCATGAGTTCCGGCAACACGTCGAGGACGTCCTCCAAGGCCGCCAGGTCGCCTGGCAGCTCGAGCGGGAGCAGGAGGTCCAACACGCGCGCGACGTCGCCACTGGTCCGGAGCCTTCCGCCCGTCGCGACGATCTTGCGCACCCGGGAGGTATCGCGCTCTATTCGGTCCGCGTCGAGGCGGTCTGCCGGGTCCCCGGCGCACAGGAGGACGAGGTAGCCGTCCCAGGCCTTTGGCGCGGAGCGGGAGAGACGGCGCGCCAGCAGGTCGACGAGGTCGGCTTGGGCCTCGGCCCAGTCCCTTTCGAGCTGTTGCCAGGTCTCGAAGGCCACAACGGAGATCACGCTGTAGGCGTCCTCGGCCAACAGGGCCTGGTCCCCGAGCCTCTTCATGTCTGTCATATCGCGCACGACGCGGTAGCCGTTGAGCGAAAGGGTCTCGCTGGCCAGCGCGATCATCGACGAAACGGAGAGCGAGGAGCCGTCAAGCGACATTCAACAGCCCTCCGATTCGGTCGATGTAGTGAGGATCGTTGGCCGAAACCAGGAGCGGGCCGACTAGGCCGCCGATGATATCGTCTGGCTCTTCGTCCGCAATGAGATCGATGTGATCGAAAGGCGGGGCGGCGTCGATCAGACCCCCGATCAGCACGATGTCGACCGGCATGGGTGAATTGTCGGCAATTGCGGTGCAGATCGTCTTGGCGCGGCTCTCGACGGCGGCCATGCGCCGAACGCCACGGCCAGAAGCGAGCAAGATCTGTGCGGCCGGCTGGCCGTTTCGCCGCAGTGTCCATGTCCCGGCGGGTGTCGGTTCCGCATCGAGGCCGAAGTTTTCGGCGGCGCGAACAAGCCGGAGCATTGGCTCAGAGATGAATTCGTCGTCGTGATCGGAATGTGGCCGGTAGAGCTTGTCGCAGTCCAGATCGGCGAACGCGCGCATCTTGCCGAGCGTTAGCAGCGAATGGCCACCGAGCTTGGCAGCCATGCCGGCGAACCGCTGGAGGTCATCCCCGTTGTGATCGTTCTCCGACAGGAGGGCGTGGCCGTTATGCAAAAGCGCGTCGATCTGGCGGGTGGCGATGCGATCCGCAAGCCTCGTGACCACGGCGTCCCAGGATCCCTGGATGTAGCTCTGCGCGGCTATGCCGAGTTGAGCCGCGAAGCCGCTCTGGGCGAAGGGGACGACGTCTGCCTGGTAGAGGGCCTTGTTACCTCCAAGAGCGCCTTGGATCATCGCCATCGTCGCGGTGAGGACGGGAGACGCCGATCCGAGGCCGGCGAAGAGGACGGTCGGCGCCGCCAAGACTTGCTGGGCCACGACCTGATGCCATCGACCGATCCACTCGCCGTCCATGACCTCCGCCCGGAGGACGAGCTGGTCGGGGGCGCTGTTCGCGTTCCCGTGCAGTTGAACCAGCGCCGCGCGGACGGGCACTGGCTCGTTCACGGTTGCTACCGTTGAGATATCCACACCGAGTTCGGCAGCTGCGTTCTGGACTGCGAGATCGAAGTTCAGTGACAGGACGTGGCTGACGGCACCTTCGGCCATCAGAGCCACGAGCAGCTTGTAACCGGGATTGGGCTTTGCAAGCCGCATTCGGGCGATTGGGAAGCATTGGACCAGTTCGGCTTGGCTGTTACCGCACAGCTGGAAGACGAGCGTGGCCAATGCAGCCAAATCACTAGGATCTTGGCACTGGTTCGCCTGAAGGCGGCCGTTCAGCACCAGTTGGTGCTCGACATCCCGCGACAGCTCTCCGGCGAGCGGGATACTTGTCGGGGCGCCCCTCGAACAGCCCGCACCGATTACGAGCGCGACCTGCCCGCCGCCGGGGGCGGACAGACTTTGCAGCAGTTCTGCCGGTATTGTGGCCAAGGAAGATCCAGAAAGATGAGGAACGACGACGTCGTAGCGTTGTCCGGCGCGCGGTGCATCCTGAATTTTGCCCGAATGGGGATGGTCGCTATACCGAACACCGCTTGGCGATGTTCGCTGCCTACACC
>JAFKLU010000343.1:0-4334 GCA_017304105.1 Sphingomonadales bacterium | reverse complement strand
TGGCCCTCGGTGGACGGGAGCGCCATGCCGTTTCGCCTAATGCGTTCACCCGGCCGGCCAGGGCTATTCTGCTCCGGCGAGTTCTCTCGACATCAGGTGACGCCGTTCCGCTGGATCTTTGACTGCGGAACCGAGCGGTCCAGCACGTATCGCGGCGATTATGTTCGGCGGGAGATGAACCGCTTCGTACCGCACCTCGGCTACCATCGACTGACATGAACGAATGGCATGTCTCGGGCGGCGACAGTATGCCGTAGAGAGCCCATTAGTGGATCTTCTCGAACACGCCGGCCCGGTGGACGAATGTCAGCAAGGCGACTCGGCTCGCCTGGAACCTGCCAGAGCACAGACAACTAGGATTGTTAGCCCACGAAATCGGAGGTGCAATCGCTAAACGTCGGCATTTGATAAGATCCGCCGTCCACCACGTCGCCGGTGAACGGCAGAAATGTCCCAGTGTCGGTCGCTCACCTTGGCGCTGATGTATGACCGGTCTTGACAGAAGTTGCCGGTCGCATTGCACGAAGCGGCCTATCGGCAAGGTGCCCGCCGTCCCCATTCGGCTCGCTCGGGCATTCGCTTAGGCAAAGAAGTCATCGTCATCTTCATCGTCATCGTCATCGTCATCGTCAGCGATGAACTCAACCTCCTGCTGATCAGACGGAAAGTGGATTGCGAATGCACGCGTATCGTCAACTCGCGTGCAAATGAGCGTAATAGAGCCCTCGTTGACTATCCCACCCGCAAGATCATATGTTGCGGTGACTTTATGCCCATCATGCGCGCTTGGCTCGCCATCGTGAACTTGGTGGACATAGAGGATTGCGTCGTAAAGTAATCCTCCTTTAAAGCGATTTCCGAAATCACTCTCGTCCAACCTGATCAATTGTTCTTCGGATACAGCTACAAGTGGTGCTTTCATTTCGCATTCCATTTCAATTTTCATGCTACTTATGAACTAAGAAATTGCTATTTTTGCTCAAGCCGCCGGTTATCTACAATCTCACCACCTGCCATCTTCCGTTCGAAACTCGGCCAAAATTTACTGATTTTTCGCTTCAGTGCGCGCCGAAGCGAGGCTAATTCTCGTCGGGAAAGGCCGAGATGATCGGCCAGTTTCTGGCCGCGCAGATCGGCATCGATGGCTTCGATGAGCGCCTCGAATCCACCTTCTCCAGACAGGCGCTCCAGCACATCCGCGCACAGCATCCGCACCCGCTCAATTTCATGAATCTCTTCGGCGGAGGCGACTGAGTAACGATTGCCAGCGAGCGCAATCTCCTCGAGCGGCATATAGTCGACCTGAACTTTCCGCCGGGCGCGCCCGCGCGCCGCGGTCGACCATTTGCTTCGCATGATCTCCGTCAGCGTCTTCTCGATCGTCACGTCGGACGGGCAGGCTCGAGACACCAGTGCCGCATCGAGCGCATCATGCAGCAGGTCATCAGCCTCTCCATAGACATAGCCCGGGAAGCTGCGGGCGAGCCGGCCAAGTTCGGTGTAGGAAAAATCCGCTGAAGCCAGAAGGTGACGCACCTCCTGCCTGGTGAGTGGTCGGCTGGTCTCGATAGGAGGCGGCGTTTGGTCGGCGGACATTCCGGGTTCTACCTGCTCATGCGCCGGAAAGAATTTTTGCAGACATTTGTCCGCATTTTCTTCGTTCGGCGCATGACCATGTAAGCCCCCCTCCATCCTGCTGCGCGTGCAGTCCTGCACGCATTGGAGCGGCTGCCCCCGACATGGCGGCAATTCTATGCCGGGGGAATTTAAGGTCCGGTTATCGCGTCAGGGGTGGCCAGCACCCTTTCATATAGAATCCCGCGCGCATGAGATCGCGCATGGAAGAACAACGGCGGCGCCATGCAAACTCCATGCGCTTCTGCTGCGCCCAACTGCCGATCCAGTTGGGATGACGACGCCCTTGGCGCCTGTCATGACGCCAGTAGCGAGCGGTCACAATGGCATGCATGTGCGGCTTTATGATCCAATCCCCATCATCGCCTTGAACTGCATGAATCGCCCACGCAACCGTCGCGCCCTGCTGCACCAGCTGACTGTGCAGGAACCCCTCACACAGCCAGCGCCAGTTGTCTGGTCGGACATCGAGCGGGATTTCCATCATAACGTGCCAAGCCGCGACTGCGGTGGGATCGCCGGTCGCGAGTGCAGCGGCGTCTGCCTCTGCCCAAACCTTGTAGGGATCGGTGACTGCCCAGAGCGGCGCACTCGTCGGCAGCAACAGACCTGATCCCTTGAGCTCGAACCGCCGTTCGGCGAAACGGGCAGGCATAGGTCCAAACCGGTCCACAGGCTCACTTTCCCGCCAGATATAGGCGGTGTTCGCGACCGCAGTTTTGTAGGCGGGCACGCGCCCGCAATATTGCCACTCTTCCGAAATCGGACGGACCTTGAAATCCGGCCATTCGATCCGGCTGATGCTGCGAGGGCGAGTGACAAACTGCTGGCGAGCCTGACGGATTTGACTCTGGCTGATGAACATACTGATCTCCGTAAAACGCCAACGCCGCCCACATGGGGCGGCGTTGGAGGGCGTCATGATGACGCGGAAGGGATGTGGGATGATGGCTCAGCTGGTGACCCTGATCCTCTCCGCCGCAATGGCGTCGGCAAGGGGCTGCCCCGCCGGCACGAAGCTGTTGCCCGCCAGGGCGAGGCCATCCATGTTCGCAGCCGCCTTGCGCCAGCGTTCCCAAGCAATCTTTTCGCCGCGAGCCAGCAGATGGCGCGGGGGCAGTTTGTCGCTCACCAACTGGTTGCGTTCATCGATGCGCCAGCGCCTGCCACCCTGCAGCAGTTCGACCGGCGCTGGCTCGCTTGCCGCATAGAGCTGACAGCCCGGCATCCATTCGACGCCGAGAGGCTGGTGCAGGGCCAGCGAAATCAAGCACGGCTCCGGGGACTCGAGTTCCTCGAATGTCAGATGCAGCATGTCCTTCTGCATGTCTGCGGCGAGTTCGGTCAGATGCATGATGTCATCGAAGTCGCGGGGGCCGCTGGTGCAAAAGCACATGGTGTGCCGCGCCGGCTCATAGGGCGGATAGTTCATCAAGGTCCGCAACGCGAAAACCCAGGCCTGGCCGCGTGCGAGATAGGGATGTGTCATTCAGATACTCCAATATTAAGGTGACGGCCTGTCGGCCGGGGATTTCCATTTTTCCGCTCTTTCACGGTTCCCGCTTTCCTCCCTTTCCGTTCAGGCCATTACCCGGTTCGCTCTTCACCGAATGGATGTTGCGTCTGCGGTGCATCCAGTCGCGTGTGGCGCTTTCCGCGTCCGCTCCGACGTGCTGGGCCTGCCTCAAAAAATGTAGCCAGGTGCCGAGCGCCCCCGCCGTCAGATCGTCGCGCACTGCGTCGAGCCGGCCCGTGCCCCAAGCCGCGAGCAGCCTATCTGGCATCATGCTCGGCGCCGTGGCGACGTCATCCGCGACGCCGCTGCGGTCGATCGACAAATCGACGACATTGTTGCGGAGTACCCGCGCCAGCCGCACCATGAAATGATGCGCAATGGCCGGATCGGCATGCGCGGCACCGTCGATCAGGGCCGGCACGAGATGCTGATCGATCTGCCAGCCGATCAGAGTATCAGCCATAGGCAGCCGGTCGGCGAGCCAGAGGAGCAGGTTCTGCTCCTTCTCGCCAGCGGCGACGGTGGCCGCCTCGCTGCTGAAACGCCAGCGCGTGCCAAGGCGGGTGGCGATCAGCAGGCTAGCGCCGACCAGACGCGCGCCGGGCGGGACGCTGCCATCGGCGGTTGGTGGTATGCTGACGGTCGCGGCAGTGAGGGAAACGAAGGTAACGGGTTCGGTCATGAAGACGTCCTGATTTCAGGCGCACGCCATCGCCTCCGGAAGCAACCGAAGCGATGGTCGCGATCGCTGCCGACTCAGCCGAACGAGCCGTGCCTCCGGCGGTCCCGGAGAGCGTCGTCGAGACCCCGCCGGCACTTCCGTCGGTCGACGTCGCAAACCTGCCGACCAGGGCGACCCCCGCGCGACCGTCTCATGTCGGTGTGCCATCGTCGGATGGCTGCGCGGACGAAGTGGCGCTCCTCGACCAGGCCGGCGCCGCGCTCCGTTCGGGCGACGCCGACCGTGCCATGTCGCTGACACGCGACCACCTCGCGCGTTGCCCGTCAGGCGCGTTCACGCAGGAGCGCGAGCGAATCGCCATCGAATCGCTCGCCAAGCTCAGTCGATTCGAGGAAATGCGCGCGCGTGCGCAGGCTTTCGAGCGGGATTTCCCGGCGTCGCCCTATTTGCGGCGCATCGAGCAAGTCGTCGCCAAATACCGCGAGCAATGACGCGAACCGT
>JAFKLU010000325.1 GCA_017304105.1 Sphingomonadales bacterium | reverse complement strand
CACAAGCCCAGTGTCGCCATAATTCCAGCCACGATTATATCGGGGAGCGCGGAGCCGGTGCCGAACACGCCCACAGCGGCGAATATCACCGCAAGGTTGCCGATTGCGTCGTTGCGCGAACAAATCCACACCGAGCGCATGTTCGCATCTCCGGTGCGGAAGCGATATAGCATAAGGGCGACGCCCCCGTTGGCCAGAAGGGCAACGAAGCCGACGATACCCATCACTTCGGCATGCGGAACCATACCCCGTGATAGTGCCCAGATTGCGTTGAGCAGCACATAGAGCCCGAATGCGAAGATCGTCGCGCCCTTCACGAGCGCTGCGCGAGCGCGCCAACCAAGCGCGAGCCCGGCTACGCCAAGGCTGATCGCGTAATTTGCGGCGTCACCGAGAAAATCGAGCGCATCTGCCTGCAACGCCTTAGAGCCCCCCAATATGCCGGCGGCCAGTTCTGCTGCGAACATCAGCGCATTGACGGCGAGCGCGATCCACAGCGCACGTCGCCAGGCGGGGCTGTTTGTGGGGCCGCCTTTATCAGCTGCGCAGCTGGAACATGCCATCGGTTGGGCTCTCGCATTCTTAGGACGGTCCCCTATATGCACCCTATAGCAACTACAGGGTCAAGAGGATTTCTGATGCAGATTGGTGAACTGGCCCGAACGACCGCGACGAAGGTCGAGACTATCCGCTTCTATGAAAAAATCGGGCTTCTTCCGGAGCCGGGCCGTACCTCTGGGAATTACCGCGACTATGGGGCCGCGCACCTCGCACGGCTTTCCTTCATTCGAAGGGCGCGCGACCTCGGGTTCACCCTGGACCAGGTGCGCGAGTTGCTCACTTTGTCCGACGATAGCAGTCGGTCGTGTAGCGCGGTCGACACGGTTGCCCGGGCCCACCTTGCGCAGATCGACCAGAAGATCGCCGATCTTCGTGCGCTACGCCGGGAACTCGACGAATTGATCGGCCAATGCAGCCAGGGTGCGATTTCCGATTGCCGGATTATCGAAGCGCTCGGTCCTTCGGCCCAGAACGGGCATTGACCCTGTAGTAACTAGAGGGTGCAGACTTCCGCAACGACTCGCTGCGGAGATGATCGATGAGCGACTGTGGATGCGAAGCCGATACCGCCCGCGCCGAAACGGATCCCGGCTACAAGCGGGCCTTGTGGATTGTCGTAATCCTCAATCTCGGGTTTGGGGTCTGCGAGCTTGCGGGCGGCTTTGTCGCAGGCTCCCAAGCTCTCAAGGCGGACTCGCTGGATTTCATCGGCGATGGATCGATCACGTTGGTGGGCCTCATCGCGCTTTCATGGTCTGCCGTGGCGCGAACTCGAACCGCGCTCGTCCAGGGCCTGTTCCTTGCCGCTCTTGGGCTTGGCGTCATTGCCTCGGCGCTCTGGCGCATCTTCAACGCGGTGCCGCCTGAGGCGGACCTGATGGGGGGCCTTGGTATCATTGCCCTCATAGTCAATGTGTCGGCCGCGCTGATCCTCGCCCGCTTCCGCGATCAGGGTGATGCTACGTCGCGCGCTATCTGGCTGTTCTCACGCAATGACGCTCTGGCCAACGTCGCAGTAATCGGCGCAGCAGCACTGGTTGCCTGGACAGGGCAGGCATGGCCCGACCTGCTGGTCGCTGGGGTCATCGCCTTGCTGTTCCTGCACTCGGCCTATGACATCATCCGTGATGCCCGCAAGGAGCTGACCGAGCACGGTCAGCGAGCTGTGCAGTGAACGCACGTGCGTACACACCGCCGCTGGGAAAGGGCAAAACGGCCGACTACGACGTCGCGATACGGTTGTGGACGCGCGAGATGCGCTGGCGCCGCGCCATGCTGAATGTGCTTGCGGCCCGGCCGCGCGAGACGATCCTCGATGTCGGCTGTGGCACCGGAAGCTTTGCCGCCATGCTCAAAGCTTCCGAGCCGGCCGCGCGCGTTATCGGTATCGATCCCGATGAAGAAGCGCTGACCATCGCACGCGCAAAGGCCGATGCTTCGGCTCTGGATATCGCGTGGGAGCAGGGCTTCGCTAGCGATATTGACGCAAGGGGAGCCGACGCGATCGTTTCGAGCCTGATGTTTCATCAAGTTCCGATGGCGGAGAAGCGTGCCGCCCTGAGCGCGATGTTCGCGGCGCTTCGGCCCGGCGGGCGGATCGTTATCGCCGATTATGGCCGGCAGAATGGGTTGATGCGGATACTGTTCCGCCTGACCATTCAGCGGCTCGATGGTGTCGCCGATACGCAGCCCAATGCGGATGGGCTGCTTCCCGAACTCGTCAAGGCTGCGGGCTTCCGCAAAGTGCGCGAAATCGAGCGTGTCCACACCGTTACCGGCACAGTCGGGCTCATCGTCGCCTCCCGGCCCGACTGAATCGAGGCGTGGGCGATGGATCTGGCAAGAGAGCAGCGGCAAATCCGAAAGCGGTCCGGGCTGGCGTTTCTCCTTTGCGCGGCGGTTTCGGCCGGAAGCGTCCTGTTGCTGCCAAAGGTCATGTCCTTCCCAGTGGCGCTCGCCGACCGTCTGGCCTTCGCGATCCAGACCAGCGCCGTCCATTTCATACTTGTCCTGGTGGCGGTGCGGCTCGTTTCGAGCGGACGCTATCGTTCGAAGGCTGACATTGGCGGGGCGGCCAGGGGCCCGCCCAGTCCGGCGATCGCCGTCAAGGTCGCGTTCCTACAGAATATGGCCGGGTGAGTTTCTATCGCCGTTATTCTAGCGGCGCTGGTGCCCGCGCTTTCGGGATGGCGACAACCGCGCTGGCGACGCTCACCTGCTATCTGGTTGCTGCGGCTTTGATCGCCTTTCGGTTATCTGGCGGGTGATGTTGCCGACGCGCTGTCGGCCGAACGGCGACCGCTAAACCAGAAGCCGGCGGCAAGCACCAAGATGGCGGCGATCTGCGCCAGCACGCTTTCTCTCGTCGGAAAGAGACCCAGGATCTCGATGCGCGGCACACCCACCAGCGGCCTCACGCCAAGGATGCCCGCCTCCTGCAAACCGGCAATCCCCTTGCCGGCGAGCACGACGGCCAGGATCGCGATCAATATCGAGCTCCAGGCAAAGAACTGGGTAATTGGCAGCCGGGCGCTGTAACGCAGCATTATCCATGCGATGACGGCAAGAAGACCGGCGGCGGTGGCGGCGCCAGCGAGCATGGCCGCGCCATTCCCTTCGGCCCAAAGTGCCGCATAGAAGAGGATCGTCTCGAAGACCTCCCGGTATACAACGACGAAGGAAAGCAGGAATAAGAACCAACCCGAGCGGCGGGAAAGCGCGGCAGTAACCTTGGCCTTCACGTAGCGCTGCCAGGCTTCGGCGTTGCTCTTGCCATGCATCCAGATGCCGACGCTGAGCAGGATCACCGCAGCGAAGAGCGAGCCGAAGCCCTCGGTGAGCTCCCGCGAAGCGCCGCTCACGGTTATGAAGTAGGTTGCAGCGAACCAGGTGGCGACACCGGCTGCGAGGGCTACCACCCACCCACCGTGCACATAGCCAAGCACGTCCGGGCGATCGGTTTTCTTCAGGAAGGCGATCATCGCGACAACGATCAGGAGTGCCTCGAGCCCCTCGCGCAACAACACGCCGAACGCACCCAAGAAGCTGGACGCCCCACTTGCCCGTTCCGGCGCGAGCGCCGTCTCCGCATCGGCGAAAAGATTGGCGAGGGAACGGTTCGCGGCTTCCACCTCGGCGGCGGGGCGGCCTTGCCCGATGGCGGCCCGCAGTTCGGCCATTCCCGTCTCGATGCGCGCTAACAGCGCGGCGTCACGTGCGGATAGCACCGGCTCAACCGGCTCGAAGCCGTCGAGGTAGGCCGAAAGCGCCAACTCGGCCGCAGCTTTGCGATCGCCCGCGCGATAGGCGGTGAGACTTTCGGCGAGGCGCTCGCGCGTGAGCGCAAGCGAGCCGCCGGCGCGAGCAGTGACGGTGTCGGGATGGCGGCGCAGGAAGGCGGTAAGCGCCACAGCGTCCTTCGGGCTAAGGTCGCGGGCCAGAGCGGCCGGCGTTGCCCCGACCAAAGCCGCAAGGTTGGGATATTTTGATCGAATATCGGAGCGCTCCCGCCAAAGGCGTTCGCCCTGAGTTGCGGCAGCCTCCGGATAGGCGAAATGGCCGACATAGAATGCCAAGGCCCAGCGGTCTCCTTCCGGTAGCGCCTCGAAGCTCTGCATGGCGGTGCCGTCCAGGCCCTGGGTAATGACCTGGTAGAGACCGAACAGGCTGCGCTGGTCGGCACGCTCCTTGTCGGTGAAGGCGATAGGTGGCGGATCGAGCTTGGCCGCATCCGGTCCGCGCCCGTCGCCGTTTAACCCATGGCAGCTCGCGCAATTCTCGGCGTACAGCTGGGCGCCCCGGCTGAGATCGGGGGGAGCGCTCGGGGCCAGCGGCACCGGATAGGCCGCCAGTAGCGCCGAGG
>JAFKLU010000324.1:2815-4226 GCA_017304105.1 Sphingomonadales bacterium | reverse complement strand
GGCGAGCAGGCGCCAGCAGGCCCAGAGCGGCTGCAGCGCGGTCTCGACCAGATGCTGCGCCTCCAGCCGGTTGATGAGCAGCGGATCGAAGCGAGGATCATCGAGCGGCACGCCGCTCTTGCCGGCGCGATGGTCGATCGCCGCCTGCGCCTGCTCATAGGGAATGTTCGCGGCGACGCGGATGACCGCGCGGCTGAAGCGCCATGACGTCACCTTTCCATGCCGGTCGACGACAAGATGGCAGGCCATGGCCGCCCGGTCCTCGCCCGCGCGCAGCGAGCACATGTCGGAGGAGAGGGCGTGCGGCAGCATGGGCACGACGCGATCGGGAAAATAGACGCTGTTGCCGCGCTTGCGCGCCTGCCGATCCAGCACGGAGCCGGGGCGGACATAATAAGAGACGTCCGCGATGGCGACGATCGCCTTGTAGCCGCCCTCATTGGCGGGGTCCTCATCCGGCGCGGCCCAGACTGCGTCGTCGAAATCGCGCGCGTCGACGGGGTCGATCGCCACGATGGGGAGATGACGCAGATCCTCGCGCTGATCCTCATGGAGCGGCAGATCGTGGACCTTCGCGGCCTCCTCCTCGGCCTCGGCCGGGAATTCGTGCGGGATGCCATATTTGTGGATGGCGATGAGGCTGAAGGCGCGCGGCTGGAAGGGATCGCCCAGCACGTCCGTCACGCGCGCCGAGATTTTCGGAGCCCGCCCGCTCGCTTCGGCAAGGACCAGATCGCCCGGAACCGCCGCGCCCGCATCGCTGATCGGCGTCTCGCGGCGGATGCGCTTGTCCACCGGGCGCAGCACGAGCTTGCCGCGCTCATCCTTACCGACGACGCCCAGCATCTGTTCGGCGGCACCGGCGAGCTTCTTCATCGGATGCGCGACCCAGCCATGGCCGGCATGTTCGGTGCGCGCGAGGATGCGATCGCCCACGCCCAGCGCGCCGCGCTTGCCGCGCTCGATGACGCGCAGCCTGGGGACGGAATGCCCCTCGGCCTCCCAGCGCTCGGGGATTGCGAGAACCTGTCCGCCATCCGCCTCGATCACGCGCAGCACGGTCACCTTGGGTACGCCGCCCATCTGGTGGAAAGCGCGCGCCGGGCCGATGTCGATCAGGCCTTCATCCGCCATGTCTTTGAGCAGCGCCTTGAGCGTGATCTTCTCATTGCCCTTGAGGCCGAAGGCCCGCGCAATCTCCCGCTTCCCGGCGGGCTGATCGGACGTGGCGATGAAATCGAGGATCTGCTGGCGGGTGGGCAGGCCGGCGGGCTTGGGCTTTTTGAGAGAGGCCATGGCCCGGATATAGGGAGCGGCGCGCGCCATAGCCAATTAATTGAATCGCACGGGCGGGAAAGCGTGCGCTGCGACTGGCCGCCCGGCTTCTCCCGGATGCGGCCTGCGCTGGCAT
>JAFKLU010000324.1:0-2788 GCA_017304105.1 Sphingomonadales bacterium | reverse complement strand
CGGGAGAGGGGCGGTGCGGCCGGCTTTCTCAGTCCCGCAGCAGGTCGTTGATGCCGGTCTTCGAGCGCGTCTGCTCATCGACCGTCTTCACGATCACCGCGCAGTAGAGGCTGGGGCCGGGCGTGCCGTCCGGCAGCGGCTTGCCGGGGAGCGAGCCGGGGACGACGACGGAATAGGGCGGCACTTCGCCCATGAAGACCTTGCCCGTCGCGCGGTCGACAATCTTGGTCGACTGGCCGATGAACACGCCCATGGAGAGCACCGAGCCCTTGCCGATGCGCACGCCCTCCACCACCTCGGAGCGCGCGCCGATGAAGCAATCATCCTCGATGATGACCGGATCGGCCTGCAGCGGCTCCAGCACGCCGCCGATGCCGACGCCGCCGGAGAGATGGACATTGCTGCCGATCTGCGCGCAGCTGCCGACCGTCACCCAGGTGTCGACCATCGTCCCCTCGCCGACATAGGCGCCGATATTGGTGAAGCTCGGCATCAGGATCACGTTCTTCGCCACATGGCTGCCGGCGCGCACGATGGCGCCCGGTACGGCGCGGAAACTCGCGGCGCGGAACTCGGTCTCGGTCCAGCCGGCGAACTTGCTCGGCACCTTGTCCCACCAGTGGCCAGCGCCGGGGCCATTGTCGATCAGCGCATTGTCGTTGAGGCGGAAGGAGAGCAGCACCGCCTTCTTGAGCCACTGATTGACCTGCCAGCCGGTGCCCGTCGGCTCGGCGACGCGGGCCTCGCCCGAATCCAGCAGGGCAAGCGCCTTGTTCACCGCGACGCGCACGTCGCCCATGGTGGTGAGGCCAATATTGGCGCGGTCTTCCCAGGCGGCATCGATGGTGGCGATCAGCGTGGTGTGGGTCATGGCGTCCTCTTCGGGTCTTGTCTGGAAGGAAGTTGGCGCTCCCTTAGTCCCATTTGCGGGCTTTGTGCAGTCAGAATGCCGGTACGGCGCGCGGCATGTCGGCGTAATAATGAGAATTCGAACGATTCCGCTCTTTCCCGCATTGGCCGAGCCAGCTATGCGTGCCGACAATCTATTCGCGGCCCCGATCCGGAGCGCCGCCCCGATCAGGAGAGAGATCGATGACGCAGATCACGCTAGCCCAAGCCAATGAGATCATCGCGGGCGCATTCGCCAAGGGCCGGGAGGCCGGATTCAAGCCGCTCAGCGTCGCCGTGGTGGATGCGGGCGGGCATCTGATCGCCTTTGCCCGGCAGGACGGCGCCTCCTTCGCGCGCGCGCAGATCGCCACGGGCAAGGCGGCCGGTGCGCTGGCGCTCGGCGTTTCCTCGCGCAAGGTCGGCGCGATGGCGGAGGAGCGGCCGTGGTTCATCGGCGCTTTCGCTTCTTCTGCGCCGCATCCGGTGATCCCGGCGGCGGGCGGTGTGATCGTGGTGGCGGGCGGCGCGTTCATCGGCGCGGTCGGTGTGACGGGCGAGACATCGGACAATGACGAGATCGCCGCGCTGGCCGGTATTGCCGCCGCCGGCCTCACGGCGCAGGGCTGAGGGCAGGATTCGAAGGATGGCGACGATGGCGAACATGGTCGATCGTGCGGGCCTTTCGGTCGCGGCGGAGCTTGCGGATTTCATCGAAGGCGCGGCGCTGCCCGGCACGGGGCTGGCGGCAGGGGCCTTCTGGCAGGGCGCGGCGGACATCTTCGCCCGCTTCGCGCCGCGCAACAAGGCGCTGCTGGAGAAGCGCGACGCGCTGCAGGCGCAGATCGATGCATGGCATGTCGAGCGGGCGGGCAGGCCGATCGATCAGGGCGCCTATCAGGCCTTCCTGCGCGAGATCGGCTATCTGGTGCCCACGCCGGCGCCCTTCGAAATCGGATCGGACAATGTCGACCCGGAGCTGGCCACCATGGCGGGCCCGCAGCTCGTCGTGCCTGTGCTCAACGCGCGCTTCCTGCTCAACGCCGCCAATGCGCGCTGGGGCAGCCTCTATGATGCGCTCTACGGGACGGACGCCTTGCCGGGCGTCGCCAGGCCCGGCGGCTATGATGCCGAGCGCGGCGCGCAGGTGATCGCCTGGGCCAAGGCGTTTCTGGACAAGGCGGTGCCGCTGGAGAAGGGGAGCTGGGCGGAACTCGGCGACGTATCCGGCGGGATCGCGCTCAAGGACCCGGCGCAATATGTCGGCCGCAGCGAGAAGGGCCGGCTGTTCCGCAACAATGGGCTGCACATCGAACTGGTGTTTGATTCCGATCATCCGGTCGGCAAGGATGATCCCTCCGGCATCGCCGACGTGATCCTCGAATCGGCGCTCTCGACCATCGTCGACCTGGAGGATTCGATCGCGGCGGTGGACGCGCAGGACAAGGTGGCGGCCTATGCCAACTGGCTGGGCCTGATGAAGGGCGATCTCGAAGCCAGCTTCGAGAAGGGCGGCCGGACGCTGACCCGCAAGCTGGAGGCGGACCGCGTCTATGCCGGGCCGGACGGCGCAGATGTGGTGCTCAAGGGCCGCAGCCTGCTCTTCGTGCGCAATGTCGGGCATCTGATGACCACGCCGGCGGTGCGGCTGGCGGATGGCGGCGAGGCGCCCGAGGGCATTCTCGACGGCATCGTGACCAGCCTCATCGCGCTGCATGATCTCAAGGGCCTCGGCCGCTTCCGCAACAGTCGCACGGGCAGCATCTACATCGTGAAGCCCAAGATGCACGGGCCGGAGGAATGCGCCTTCACCAACGATCTGTTCGATGCGATCGAGGATCTGCTGGGGCTCGCGCGCCACCAGCTCAAGGTCGGCGTGATGGACGAGGAGCGGCGCACC
>JAFKLU010000323.1 GCA_017304105.1 Sphingomonadales bacterium | reverse complement strand
AACCCGGATACGGGCCGCGTTCATACCAGCTATTCGCTCACCGGCGCTCAGACCGGCCGTCTCTCGTCGACCGATCCGAACCTTCAGAACATTCCGATCCGCACGGACACGGGCAAGCAGATCCGCGATGCCTTCATTGCCGAGGAGGGCAATGTCATCCTCGCGGCGGACTATAGCCAGATCGAGCTGCGGCTGGCCTCGCACATGGCGGATGTGCCGCCGCTGCGCGAGGCCTTCCTGCGCGGGGAGGATATTCACGCGGCGACCGCGCAGGAACTGTTCGGCGAGGTGAATCGGGATACGCGCGGGCGGGCCAAGACGATCAACTTCGCCATTCTCTACGGCATCTCGCGCTGGGGTCTCGCCCAGCGGCTGGAGATCGATCCCGAGGAGGCGCAGGCGATGATCAGCCGCTATTTCGATCGCTTCCCCGGCATCTCGGCCTATATCAACGAGACGCTGGAGGGCGCGCGGCACAGGGGCTACACGCAGACCCTGTTCGGCCGCAAGACCTGGTTCAACCAGATCAAGTCGCCCATCCAGCATGTGCGCCAGGGCGCCGAGCGCGCGGCCATCAACGCGCCGATCCAGGGCACCAGCGCCGACATCATCAAGCGCGCCATGGTCCGTATGGGCCCGGCGCTGAAGGCGGCGGGGCTGGATCGCGTCAAGATGCTGCTGCAGGTGCATGACGAGCTGGTGTTCGAAGTGCCGCAGGAGGATGTCGACGCGGCGAGCGAGGTGATCCGCGCCGTCATGGCGGGCGCCGCCGAGCCGATGGTGAAGCTCTCGGTGCCGCTGGGCGTGGAGATCGGCACGGGGCTGAGCTGGGGCGCGGCCCACTGAGCGCAGTGTGCGCGGGCTGGACCTGCTGTCTCCCTTTCGCTTAGGTTCCCTGGGGTCGGGACAGAAGAGGAGGCCCCATGCCCGTTCGCTTCAGCGACGCTGACGGAACTGTCGAGGCCGGCTTGCGGCGCATTGCCGGCGGGCAGATCGACGCGGTGCTGGAGATGATCCGCGCCGGCACGCTGCCGCCCGAGAAGATCATCCATGAGGCGCGGCGGACGTGCAAGTCGATCCGCGGGCTCATGCGGTTGGTGAAGCCGGTCTTCCCGGCCTTCGCGCTCGAAAACGCAGCCTTTCGCGATATCGCGCGCAGCCTCTCGGCGGCGCGCGATGCCAAGGTGCTGGCTGATGCGCTGACGGCCCTGCAGCAGGATGACGACCCGCACGCGATGCGGCGGCTGCGCAAGCGGCTCGGTCTGGAGCAGGCAAGAGGACAGCAGGGCGATTCCCAACTCGCGGCTTTGGAGAAGCAACTCGTGGCTGCGCGGGTTCGTGCCGCGACCTGGACGCTGCGCGCCGACGGCTGGGACGCGCTCGGGCGCGGGCTCCGGCGAACCTACCGATCCGCGCGGCGATCCATGAACGCGTTCATGCGCACCGGCGATCCGCGCTGTAGCCATGAATGGCGCAAGCAGGTCAAATATCATGGCGAGCACATGCGCCTGCTGCGCGACGTGGCGCAGGAGCCGGCCCGCGCACGAAAGCAGCGCCTCGACAAGCTCGCGGATCTGCTCGGCGTGCGGCACGATCTCGACGTGCTCCTCGATCGGCTGGCCGCCCTGCCGCCCGACGACGAGGCCGCGATCATCAAGTCGCTGGATGAGCGCGGGCGCCAGAGGATCGGCAAGCTTGAGGACAAGGCCTGCCGGCTCGGCGAGATGCTGTTCGAAGAAAGGCCCCGCCGGATCGCGGACCAATGGGGCAAGCGCTGGCGCGACTGGGGGCGAGAGGTCGAGGCGGCGTAGAGTCTGTCCTGATGAGACAGGGATGCGCGTATCATCCGTTCGTGTCGAGCCCTTCGACTGCCCGCTTGCAGCAGGCGCTCAGGATAAACTTCAGCCGAAAGGCTGAAGTCGAGACACGTTGAGGCAGACCTATACGTGTCTCGACTTCGCTCGACACGAACGGAATGGACTGACTTAATCGGATCAGGACAGAGTCTAGGGTCGATCGACTGCCCTTCGGTCGCCTGCTGTCCAGATTGCATTTAACCGGCGCTCCTGCTTCCGCAGGAGCACAAGTCATTCCACCTGAAGAGATCAGCCTTCGGGCGTGGCCCGCAGAGCTTCGCCGGGCGTACGCTCTGGAAAGCGCTCGAAGGTCAGGCCCGCCGGGTGCCGGACATGGCGAGTTGCCCGAAGGCGCCCGCGTCGATGGTGCCGGTGAGCTGGCCGTCGTTCACCACGGCCTCGCAGTTCAGCGTCATCGGCATCGGCATGGTCATTTCCATGATCCAGGTCAGGCGATTGCCGTCGACCTTGCCGTCCTTGACGTCGAGCGAGCCCAGCGGCCCGGCATTGGTGCCGTTGAAATGATCGCCGTCCGTCACGACGGTGAAGACGCTCGGCTGGTCGCCCATCGGCGTCTTGGTGATGCAATCATACGCGCCGTCGACCTTGGTCATGGCTGATAGTCTCCTTGTTCCTGGCGGCCTATTTGGCGGCGGGGGCGTTCGAGTCAATCTCCGTCAGCGGCATGCCGAGCGCCTTGAGCTGGCCCTCGATCTTGCTCTTGTCGCCCACGACCACCCAGCTCAGCTTGGACGGATCAATGGGCGCGCGCGCGGCCTCATCGAGCGCCTGCGGCGTCAGCGCGGCATAGCGCTGGCCGAGCGTCTCCACATAATTGAACGGTCGGCCATAAAGGGCGTCGGCCTGCATCTGGCCGAGCACCGCGCCCGTCGTCTCGAACTGTGCGGGCAGCTGCGCGATCTCGCCCTTGATGACGCGGGTGAAC
>JAFKLU010000322.1:1580-4383 GCA_017304105.1 Sphingomonadales bacterium | reverse complement strand
GCGATGCCGGCATCGCGCGCGACCGGACCGAAGATCGTCGGGCGGAGATAGAGCCCTTCGGCAAGGCCATCCGGCCGGGCCGCGCCACCGGTCAGCAACGGCTGCCCTTCGGCAATGGCTATCTCGATCGTCCGGGTCACGCGATCGAACTGCGCCTGATTGGAAAGCGGCCCGAAGGTCGTGGCCGGATCGTCCGGCGGCCCGACGACGACTCGCTCGGCCGCGGCCACCGCCAGCGCGGCGACTTCCTCGAAGCGATCCCGCGGCACGATCAGGCGGGTCGGTGCAGCACAGACCTGACCGGCATTCATCATGCATCCGAGCACGCTCTTCGGCACGACGGTCGCAAAGTCCGCGTCCGGCAGCAGGACATTGGCCGATTTGCCGCCCAGTTCCTGATGCACACGCTTTATCGTTCCCGCCGCCGCGGCCGCGATCGCGCCACCGCCCGTCACCGATCCGGTCATCGAGACCATGTCGACATCCGGGTGTTCGACCAGCCGGCGTCCACAATCGACGCCCCGCCCATTGAGCAGATTGAACACGCCCGGCGGAATGTCCGCGCGCTCCATCGCCTGCGCGAGCAGCAGGCCGCAGAGCGGGGCCAGTTCGCTGGGTTTGACGACGACCGTGCAGCCGGCCGCGATCGCTGGAACGGCCTTGCACAGCATCTGGCTGACCGGTGCATTCCAGCTGGTGATCGCCACGACCACACCGATCGGTTCGCGCGCGAGTTCGAAACCGTCATTCGGCTGCACGAAGTCGTAATTGGGCAGAATCTTGAAGATGCTGTCAAAATGGGACCGACACATGGCGCTCTGACCACCCGCGACCATCGCGGTGAGGCCGATCTCGCGGGTCAGATGCGCTTCGATCTCTGGCGCGATTTCATCAAATGTCGCGCGCATGCGATGCAGCACGGCCAAGCGCTCATCCACGCTCGTGCGCGACCAGGAATCAAATGCGGTACACGCCGCCGCCACGGCCCTGTCGGCGTCCTCGGCCGCCCCGAGCCTGGCAGTACCAAGCAGCGTGCCATTGGCCGGATTGCATATCTCCACGCACTCCGCTCCGATCGGCTCCACCCATTCACCGCCGATGAAAAACCGATGCCCGTCCATCGCGCCTGCCTCTCCCATTCGTAATCGCCGATTGCCTTATTCATGATCGTATGACAATTGTGTATTCCAATCTAGCAAGAAGATCACCGGTGGAGAGCGTCGAATATATCATCGTTGGAGCGGGATCCGCCGGTTGCGTGCTGGCGAATCGCCTGTCGGCTGACCCGGCCAACCGCGTCCTCCTTGTAGAGGCCGGCGGGCGCGACAGGCATCCGCTGATGAAGGTACCGTTCGCCTTCATGAAGCTCCAGTTCGTCCCACGCCTGTCCTGGAATTATTGGAGCGAGCCCGAGCCGGGGCTGGATGGACGCAAGCTCTGGCTGCCGCGCGGCAAGGTGCTCGGCGGCACATCCTCGATCAATGGCATGGTCTATTCACGCGGCCACCCGCTCGACTATGACGAGTGGGAAACCCTCGGCGCGACCGGCTGGGGTTGGCGTGATGTCCTCCCCTATTTCAGGCGCTCGGAGCGCAGCTGGCGGGGGGCGAGCGAGCATCATGGCGGCGCTGGGCCGCTCACCGTCACGCCGGTAGAGACCGCCGGCCCGATCTTCGATGCGACGATGGCGACCGCCCGCACCCTTGGCCATGTCGTGACGGACGACCAGCATGGTCCCGACGCCGGCGAGGGCTTCGCGCCGCCGGAAGTCACGGTCGATCGCGGACGCCGCGCCAGCAGCGCGACGCAATATCTGCATCCTGTGGCTTCACGTCCGAATCTCACCGTGCTCACCGATGCGCTTGTTACCCGCATCGTGATCGAGGAAGGCCGCGCAGTCGGCATCGCCCTGATGCGCGGCGGCAAGCTGGAGCTGGTCCGCGCCGAGCGGGAGGTCATCCTCTCCGCCGGTGCTTATAATTCCCCGAAGCTGTTGCTGCTGTCCGGCATCGGCCCCGCCGAGGACCTTCAGGCGCTCGGCATCCCGGTCAAGCTCGACTTGCCTGGCGTCGGCCGCAACCTGCAGGAGCATCCGCTCACCGGCATCAGCTATGAGCTGAACCAACCGATCGGCTTCGAAAATAATCTGCGCTTCGACCGGCTCGCCTGGAATCTCGCTCGCTTCGCCTTCGGTTCGGGCAACAGCGCGACCCAGCTGCCCGTGACCAGCTTCGCTTTCCTCCGCACGCAGGAGGGCTTGGCGCGGCCGGACATAAAGGCGAACATCTATCCCACGCGCCTCGATGGACGCGTCTGGTTCCCCGGCATCCGCAAGGGCGCGGGTCATGCCATGAGCGTGTTCTCGGTGTTGCTGAGGCCCGAAAGTCGTGGCTCCGTCACGCTACGATCAGCCGATCCGGCGACGGCGCCTGCGATCCGCATCAACATGTTCCAGGACGAGCGCGACCTGCTCACCATGCGCCGTTCGATCCGCCAGCTGCGAGACTTCTTCTCAACGAACCCTCTCAAGGAACTGATCGGTAAGGAGATCATGCCCGGACCGGCAATCGACAGCGACGATGAGATCGATGCCTATCATCGCAAGACCTGCATTCTCGCGCATCATGCCGCCGGCAGTTGCACCATGGGTCAAGGACCCGATAGCGTGGTCGATCCGGAGCTGCGCGTTCATGGCATCGATGGCCTGCGCGTCGCCGATGCCTCGATCATGCCGCGCGTGATCGGCGGCAATACCAATGCACCGGTCATCATGATTGGCGAAAAAGCCGCCGACCTGATCCTC
>JAFKLU010000322.1:0-1563 GCA_017304105.1 Sphingomonadales bacterium | reverse complement strand
GATCCTCGGCAATCGCACCCCCATGGCAGAGCGCCAACCTGTCCTCGATGCGGTCCCCAGCGGCTGATCGCCCAATACCCCCAAATCATTCTGCTCAGGAGATTCTGATGAAACGTAGCGAAGACCGAATTCTTGTATCCCACGCCGGCCGGCTTTCCCCGGAAAATACCGAATTTCGCGCATTGGAACAGCGTAAGTCGCGCGGCGAGGATATCGCCGACGATGTCTACATCCCGGCGCTGGAGGCCGCGATCAAGGAGATGATCCAGCGCCAGGTCGAGATGGGCGTGGACGTCATCTCGGACGGCGAGGCTGGCCGCTTCAACACCTTTGCCAAATATGGCAAGCGCATCGACGGGCTGATCTACCGCGAGTGCAAGCCCGGCGAGGTCGGTGCAGCGGTGTTCGACAGCCGCGAGCGCCGTAAATTTCCCGACTTCTACAAGGCGGCGGATGCGGCCCGCTTCAAGGACGGCGCGCCCACCAACAACCAGATGCGCATGGTGGCTGTCGACGCGCTGAAGGTGAAGGATACCGACATCATCGACAGCGAGCTGCAGCGGTTCCGCCGCATCCTGACGGAGCTCGACCTCAACGATCGCGATGCCTTCTTCCCGATGATGTCGCCCGGCTGGCTGCATCACTTCATCTGGGACGAGCATTATGGGAAGGAAGAGGACTTCCTCTATGCGCTCGCCGAAGTGCTGCGCCCCGAATATGAAGCGGTCGCCAAGGCCGGCTTCATCCTGCAGCTCGACGGCCCGGACCTGCCCGACAAATGGGCGACCCTGGTGCCGAACATCACGCTCGAGGAATATCGCAAGAAGGCGAAGCTGCGCGTCGACGTCACCAACCACGCCATCCGCAACATCCCCGAGGAGCAGGTACGCTATCACCTGTGCTGGGGAAGCTGGAACGGCCCGCATATCGACGACATCCCGTTCCGCGACGTCGTCGACCTCATGCTGGAGATCAAGGCGCAGGCCTATAGCTTCGAGGCCGGCAATGTCCGCCACGAGCATGAGTGGAAAATCTGGAAGGACGTGAAGCTGCCCGAGGGCAAGATCCTGATCCCGGGCGTCGTCAGCCACCGCACCAATACGATCGAGCATCCGGAAGTGGTTGCCGATCGGCTGGAACGCTTCGCGCGCTACGTCGGCCGCGAGAATGTCATCGCCGGCACCGATTGCGGCATGGGCGGAGGACGCATGTCGCATGAAATTGGCTGGGCCAAGATCGAGGCGATGGTCGAGGGCGGCGCGATCGCCAGCAAAGAGCTATGGGAAACCGTGGCTGCTTGAGGCTGACGGATTCCCACTAGCATCCATGTCACCCGGTCTTGAACCGGGGTCCCGCTGCCTGATCGACATCCTCTTGATGATCGAAAGACAGGACCAGCGGGGCTCCGGGGCGGAGCCCGGAATCCCACCGCTACCTCGACGCGAATTCAGAGCCCGCGCGCATCCAGCGTTTCCAGCAGAAGCGCCTCGAACGCTTCGCGCCGACCCTTTCCGCGATCGGCCGCGCGGTCCCGGGCGTGCGACTCAAGCTCGTCTGCGACCG
>JAFKLU010000321.1 GCA_017304105.1 Sphingomonadales bacterium | reverse complement strand
GGTCCGCCGCCGCGGTGCGCGTGAGGCCGACGACGCCGTGCTTGGCGGCATTATAGGGTCCGCCGCCGGCCAGACCGCGCTCGGAGCCGATCGAGGCGGTATTGACCACGGCGCCGCTGCCCTGCGCCACCATCTGCTTGAGCACATAATGCAGGCCGAGGAACACGCCGCGCAGATTGACCGACACGATCCGGTCGAACTCCTCGATCGGATATTCGTGCGTCGGCGCGATCAGGCCCTCGACACCGGCATTGTTGAAGAAGCCGTCGATGCGGCCATGCCTGGCGACGGTCTTCTCGACATAGCCCCGCACGTCCGCCTCGCTGGCGCAATCCGCCTGGATGAAATCAACCGTGCCCGCCTTGGCGAGTTCCGCCGCCTTCTCCTCAAGCGATCTGGAGATATCCACCATCACCACCTTGGCGCCCTGCGACGCCAGGATTTCGGCCGTGGCATAGCCGATCGCCCCAGCGGCGCCGGTGACGATGATGACGCGATCCTTGTGATTTGGCATGGCTGACTATCCTTTGCGAAAGGGAAGCGTGAGCAGAAAGAAGATGAGTCCGGGCGTGAGCAGCTTGAGCGCGGCCCGGGCCTCGGCGGGCTTGAGGCGTGCGGACATCGGCATGGTGCCGAACACCTTACCCTTGATGACGAGATCGTTGCCGTCGCGCTCGATCTTGGCGACCTGCATGAGCTCGGATTTATCGCTGGAGTAGATTTTCATCGGCCGGGCTCTCCGCGCTTCCATTGCCGCCTCAATTGACCCGCACCTTGTCAAAGTCGACGCCGAGATCGTCGAACATAACCTGCGCCGTGGCACGGCCGGCGCCGAACACGCCGCCGCCCGGATGCTGGAACGGGCCGACCAGATAGAGCCGATCCACGCCGGGCACGCGATACTGGCCAAGCTCCGGCGTCGGGCGATGCGCGCCGGACTGATAGGTGGTGGTCGCAATGCCATGCAGGTCGCCATGGCGGAAGCTGGGCGAGGTCCGCTCCATGTCCACGGGCGAATCCACATGGGCTTCGAGCAGCACCTCGCGGATATTGGGGATGAACTGCGCCATGCGATCGATCATGATCTCCGCATAGCCAGCTTTCGAATTATCCCAACTTTGGCCATCAGGCCTTTGATAAGGAACATAATCCCAGGCATGGAGAATTGCTTTACCCTCGGGCACGCGCGAGGGATCGAACTGGGAGAGCGAGCCGAGGCCGATGAGCGGCGTGCGCACGAAACCGCCATAGCGCAGGTCATCAAAGGCGCGGCGCAGGGTCTCGTAACTGTCCGGCATCAGCTCGACCATGACGGCGTCGACGTCATCCGCCTTGAACTGGAGCGGCGCGTCGAGCGCGGCATGGATGGTGATGCAGGCAGCATCGGTGATCTGGGTGCGCAGCGCGTCTTTCGCGGCCTGCGGCGCCATGCCCGGCACGGTCTCGGGCAGGAGATGCGGGTGGATCGCGCCGATGATGGCGTCCCGCGCGGTGTGACTGGTGCCATCGTCAAGGATGACGCCAGTCGCACGGCCGCCCGCTGACGTCACTTCCCGCACATGCGCATTGGCAACGACCGCGCCGCCATGATCCTCGATGCAGCGGATCAGCGAGGCGGTGAGACTGCCCGCACCGCCAACGGCAACGCCGAAGCCGAAGCGCTCCAGGAAGCCCAGGAACACATACATGCCGATGCCGGTCGCCTTCTCGTCCGGCGAGACGAGATTTTCGCCCGCGACCCGCGCGAAGTGCATCCGCACCTCGTCGCTCTCGAACAACTCGCAGAGATGATCATGAGACGACATCTGCATAACGCGCCATAACTCCCTGCCTTCATAGGAGGAATCGAGCATGGCATTGCCCGCACCGATGGGCATGGGCGGAGTGTAGAGCGAGGCCTGGATCATCGGCAGCCATTGCGCCGCCTGCGCGGAGATCTTGCGGAACGCCTCGGCGTCCTTCGCGGAGAATTGCGCGATGCTGGCGGCCGACTTTTCCGTGTCGCGATAGAGCTTGAGCGTGCGCCCATCCTCGAACACCGACATCATCGGCACTTCGGGGAAAAGATATTGCAGGCCGTATCGCGACTTGAGGCCCAGCTCGTCATTCACGAGCATCGGGTTGCCCTGAATGAAGATGTGGCTCATCGAATGCTGGTCGTGCCGGAAGCCGGGGCGAGTCAGCTCGCGCGTGACGACGCCGCCGCCGAACCAGCCATTGCGCTCCAGCACCAGCACCTTCTTGCCGGCCACGGCGGCATAGGCCGCGGCGACGAGGCCGTTATGGCCGGAGCCGATGGCGATGACGTCATAGTCGCTCATGATAAACTTCCCTCAGGGCGAACGGTGTGTTAGGTAAAGACTGTTCATACGCACGCCGAAATCGCCAGATCGGACAGCCGCTGGAAGCGCGCGATGTTGGCGGCCTGGGTCATGACCCCCGCGGTGAGACAGGTGAAGCTCACATCCTGCTCGGGATCGACCCAGTACATGGCGCTCCCCGCGCCATAATTGCCGAAGGTCTCCGGGCTGGTCATCGTGCCGAGCTGGTGATGGCCGATCGCGGTGCCACGCACGTTGAAGCCGAGGCCCATATAGGCCGGCATCTCCGCCCAGCCCATGCGCAGATGAACGGTGCGGTAAAGCTCGTTGGGGAACAGGCCTGTGTGCACTTGCCGCGCCATCTTGATGATGCGGGGCGAGAGGATGCGGGCGCCGTCCAGCTCGCCGCCGCGCCGGAGCATCTCGGCGAAGCGGGCGGTCCTCGAACAGGGCATGATCGCCGGGCAGATTGCGCGAGAGATGCTTGATGGGCACGGTGCCGCGCATGTCCGGGCGGACATGGCGTGCGTTGAGATCGGCGCGGAGGCCCATGCTCGTGTCCCTCATGCCGAGCGGCTCGAACAGATCCTCGCGCAATATGTCTTGGAAGCGGCGGCCCTTCGGATCCGTGCGGCGCAGCGCCTCACCCATCAGCACATGGTTGGCGAGCGGGGAATAATCGCAGCGCGTACCGGGCTCGACGGCGCCATGGACATTCTCGATCACCGCCTGAAACAGCTCGTCGAGGCGATCGAGATACATGTCCGGCCTGGGCATCCAGACGCCCGGCATACCGGCCGTGTGCGAGAGAAGATGGAAGAAGGTCGCCCGGTTGCGCGGCTCGCCGGCGAATTCGGGCAGCACCTCGCTCACCTTGGTGGTCAGCGCGAAGCGACCCATCTCGATAGCGCGAAGGATAAGGATATTGGTGAAAGCCTTCGTGGTCGAGAAAATCGAGAAGACGCTGTCTTTAGCGAGAGGTTTTGTCTTATTGCCATCAGCATAGCCGATCGCCTCGTCGAACCCGATCACGCCGCCGCGCATCACGCGCAGCACCGCGCCGAAATAAAGACCCTTCTCGACGTCCGCCTCGATCACGGACTTGAGGTGGTCCAGACGCTCCTGCCAGAAGCCGCTCATATCATTCTCCCCTCCCGCTCGCGGGAGAGGCCGGAGAGGCCCCTGCTACCGCGCGATCATTGCACATGATTGGATTTCCTATCCCGCCGCGATGATGCCGCCATCAATGGCGAGCATGGCGCCATTGATGAAATCGGCCTCGTCGCTGAGCAGGAAGGCCACCGCCTTCGCCACGTCCTCCGGCCTGCCGTTGCGCCGCAGCGGAATGCCCTTGGCGCGGCGCTCATAGTCCTCGGCGCTGACGAAGCCGGCCGTGGCGGGCGTTGGCACCGAGCCGGGCGCGATCGCGTTCACTCTTATGCCGCGCGGGCCAAGCTCACCGGCCAGCACATTGGTGAGCGCGGCGACAGCGCCCTTGATGGCGGTATAGGCGCCGGTATTCGGCCTCCCCCGATAAGCCACAGGTGAACTGTAGTTGATAATCCAACCCTTATCGGCCTCGGGGTCGCGATGCTCCAGAAACGCCTGCACGCCCCAGAACACCGCCTTGAGGCCGCTGGCGATCATCTTGTCCAGCGTCTCCTCGGTCACCTTCTCGATCGGCTCGTAGACCAGATGGGACGCGTTGTTGATGAGCACGTCCACCGGGCCATAGCTGCGCGCGAAGGCGGCCATGGTGTCATGGAAGACCTGGCGCGAGCCCAGATCTCCGCCATAGGCCACGGCCTCGCCCCCGGCCGCGATGATCTTCGCGGCGACGGACGCAGCCGTTTCCTCGTTGATGTCACAGACCGCCACCACGGCGCCCAGTCCCGCCAGATGCGCGGCGATCGCCTCGCCCAGCCCCCGTCCAGCGCCGGAGATCAGAACCTTCTTGCCCGCCAGGGAGCTGGAGACCCCGCTCATAGGCCGAACAATGTCGCGACATAGTGGCTGTCCATATATTCATGGAGGTAGCCGATCTTGCCGTTGTTCATCCGGAACACCCAGGAATAGCGGTTGTGATAGGTCCGCCCGTCCTGCAGCTTGCCGTCCGAATAGCTCTCCACGGCCACGAAATCACCGTCCGAAAAGATGTTCTGCGGATGCACCTTGGGATCGCCCGGCGCGAACATGCCGCGCACCGGCCCCAGGCACGGCCCCAGGAACTCATCGATGATCGCGTTTCCCTTATAGCTACCGGCGCCCGGAATATCCTTCACCATCGGTTCCCAGACGCTGTTCTCGTCCAGGAAAGGGCGAAGCTTTTCCAGATCACCCGTCGAGAGCGCCGCGAAGAAATCGAGCGCGAGTTGCTCATTGGCGTTCTTGGCCGTCACGGTCATTGCGGGGGCACTCCTGTCTCTTCGATGCCGGGGACGGGAATGTTCGGCACATGACCGCCCTGATAGAGCGCGACGTTGCCGCTGCGCGTCTTGAACTTCCAACCGGCGTCCGTCTTCACGAACGTGTCGTCGAAGGTGCCGATGAATATGCCCTCGCCCTCGCGCGGCCATGTCTCGTCCGGATTGGGCGCGGACATCATCGTGACGTAGCTCGTGCCCTTCGCCTCCGTGGCGGAGAGCGGGGTGATAAGGATATTCGTCATGATATGGCGCGTGAGGCGCCGCGCGCGGTCGCGGAAGATAGCCTGAACCCTATCACGCCCATAATAAGGATGCTCGGGATCGAGCGGCCGCGCGAAGGTGCAATCCTCGACGAACAGATCGGCGAGCGACTGGTGGTCCCAGTCGTCGTTGAATTTGGCGAATTCGAGAATGAGCCGGGCACAGGCCCGCTCGATCTCGGCTGACTCCGCAGCTGTCATGGCATCCTCTCCCAAGGTCTCTTCATTATTTCTTCTCGGCATCCATCTCTCCGAACGCCTCGTTGGCGGTACGGAAGCTGTCCACGGCGGCCGGGATGCCGGAATAGACCCCGACCTGAAGCAGGATCTCAGCGATCTCGTCCTTCGAGAGGCCGTTGTTGATCGCGCCCTTGATATGCGCCTTCAGTTCATGCGAGCGGTTCAGCGTGGCGATGATAGCGAGGTTGACGACCGAGCGGTCACGCTTGGAGAAGCCCTCGCGCCCCCAGAGCGCGCCCCAGCAATATTGCGTGACCATTTCCTGCAGCGGGCGGTTGAAGCCGTTCATCTGCGCGAGCGCCCGGTCGACATAGGCGTCGCCCAACACTTCGCGGCGGATCTCCATACCCTTATCAAACAGTTTCTGGTCCATCTTCCAAATCCTTTAAATTGCTGAATAAAGCGATTCGATCAGCCGCCGTGCGCGCGGGCCGTTGTCACCGACCGCGTGCATCTGATTGCAGCAGTAGGAGAAGCCCAGCTTCGCGTCCGGATCGCCGAAGCCGATCGAGCCGCCGAGGCCGTGATGGCCAAAGCTGCGCGGGTTCGGGCCCATGTAGACGGCCGCGGGCGTGTTTAGCAGCACGCCGAGCGCCTGATGATACGGTCTGTCCTGGAGCAATTCGATCTGGTTATGCTGCTCAACGAGCATCGCCTCCAACTGCGCCTTCGAGAGCAGCGAGACGCCATCCACCGTGCCGACCGCCGCGCCATAGATGCGCGCCACACCGCGCGCATTGCCGTGGCCCGAGCCACTGGCGATCTCGCAGGTCCGCCAGATCGGCGAATTCATCGTCGTGTGCCAGGGCTCCGACGGGTTCTGGAGGAAAGCGAAGCTGCGCAGGGTCGCCCCGTCCTGCCAGCCCTCAGGCGTGGAAGGCTTTTCCGGCACGGCCTGATCCTTGGCGGCGAACAGGCGCGCGCCGGTGTTCGGCAGCACTTCGGCGACGTGGGATTGCTCCTGCGCGTCCATGCCGCCGATATAATATTCCGCGCCGAGCGGCCCGGAGACATTCTCGCGCAGGAACGGGCCGACGGTCTTGCCCGTTACGCGGCGCATGATCTCGCCCAGCAGGAAGCCCTGATTATGGACATGATAGGCCGCGCGAGTACCCGGCTCCCAGAGCGGCTCCTGCACTTCCAGCGCCTTGATGTAAGCGGCGAAATCGAAAAAGCCGCCGGGATACATCACGTCCGTGGTGAGCACGGGGATGGCTGCGCGATGATCGAGTATCCAGCGCACGAGGATGTCCTGCTTGCCGGCCTGCGCGAATTCCGGCCAGTAATGCGCCACCGGCTTGTCAATATCGACCAGGCCGCGATCGACCAGCATGTTGAACGCGATTCCGGTGACGCCCTTGGCGACGCTCATCATGCAGACGGTGCTATGCTCGTCCCACGCCTGCGACCGGTCGGCGCGTGCCCATCCGCCCCAGAGATCGACCACCGTCTGCCCATCGAGAACCACGGAGCAGCCGGCGCCGAGCTCTTCCTCGACGCGGAAATTCTCCCTGAATGCCTCCAGCACGGGCTCGAAACCCGGAGCGACCCTGCCCCCGATGGTGAACTCGGCATCCCGAGCGCTGATCTTTTCGCTGACTTCCACGCTCACTTACCTCTCCGGATGCTGCCAGCACCTCATCTTGGGATGTGCCCGCCTGCGCGCGGACACATTAGCAATCTACCCCCTGCCCGCTTGGCCCCGAGCGAAGCCCTTTTGGCGGCCGGCGAAAGCGCTCATGCCGGGCGCTTCAGATCGAGCCCGGCGTCCTTCTCCACGACCAATGCCATGGCGGTGAAGTCCGCTTCCGGCCCGATCTCATCGAGCACGCGCTTCAGGAGATCCCGGGCATGCGTGCCCAGCGTCAGGTGGACGCCCAGCGCCTCGGCTTCA
>JAFKLU010000165.1 GCA_017304105.1 Sphingomonadales bacterium | reverse complement strand
CGCGCGATATGAATTAATCTGCCGGTTTCTTGGAACAAAAAGGCCCGCCGGATCGCTCCGGCGGGCCTTCATGACGCAGCTGCAAAAAGGATCAGCCGAGGTCTTCGGTGGTGAAGTCCTCACCCTGAACGGCACCCAGCGGATCGTCACCGATCGCCGCTTCCGGGCCTTCGCGAAGCTCTGCGGCATGCTCCTCGGCCGCGGTCTGCGGCGCGACGAGATGCGCTTCGTTCGCCACGCGCATCGCTGCGCGCAGGGCCGCGTCGCGGCTGTTGGCGGCGATTCGCATGCGGCTCATCGAGGAGCCGGTGCCCGCCGGAATCAGGCGCCCGACGATCACATTCTCCTTGAGGCCGACCAGCGTGTCCTTCTTGCCCTGGACGGCCGCCTCGGTGAGGACGCGGGTCGTCTCCTGGAAGGAGGCTGCCGAGATGAAGCTGCGGGTCTGCAGCGAGGCCTTGGTGATGCCGAGCAGAACCGGCTTGCCATGTGCAGGCTGCTGGTTCGGCGCGAGCTTCGCGTTCACCTCGTCCATCTCCTCGCGGTCGACCTGTTCGCCCGCCAGCAGGGTGGTGTCGCCACCGTCGGTGATCTCGACCTTCTGCAGCATCTGACGAACGATCGTCTCGATGTGCTTGTCGTTGATCTTCACGCCCTGAAGACGATAGACCTCCTGGATTTCGCTGACCAAGTATTCGGCCAGCGGCTCGATGCCGAGCACTTCCAGAATGTCGTGCGGATCGGGCGAGCCGCCGATCAGGTTGTCGCCACGCTTCACGTAGTCACCTTCCTGAACGTCGATCACCTTGCTCTTCGGGATCAGATACTCGACCGGCTCGCCGCCATCCTCGGGGAGGATCGCGATCTTGCGCTTGGCCTTGTAGTCCTTGAGGAACTGCACGCGGCCCGAGACCTTTGCGATGATCGCATTGTCCTTGGGCTTGCGGGCTTCGAAGAGCTCGGCAACGCGCGGCAGACCGCCGGTGATGTCGCGGGTCTTCGCGGCCTCGCGGGAGATACGTGCCAGGATGTCACCAGCCTGCACCTGCGCACCATCCTCGACCGAGAGCATGGCGCCCGGCTGCAGAAGGTAACGCGCCGCCTCACCCGACGAGTCGTCGAGCAGGGTCAGGCGCGGACGCAGATCGTCCTTCGAGCGCGAGGAGGCACGATATTCCGTGACGACACGCTGCGAGATGCCGGTCGCTTCGTCCGCCTGCTCGGTCAGCGTCTTGCCGTCGATCAGGTCCTGATACTTCACGACGCCGGGCTTCTCGGTGATGACCGGCTGGGTGAACGGATCCCACTCGGCGATCCGGTCGCCCTGCTTCACCTTGGTGCCATGGGCGAACAGGATGACCGCACCATAAGGCAGGCGGTGCACCGCGCGCTCGCGGCCCTCATCGTCGATGATCGCCAGCTCGCCATTGCGGGCAAGCGACAGGCGGCGCCCGTTCTTGTCCGTGATGGTGGGCATGTCGCGCAGCTCCAGCGTACCGTCGGCGAAGGCCTCCAGGTTCGACTGTTCGTTGAGCTGAGCGGCGCCGCCGATGTGGAAGGTACGCATGGTGAGCTGCGTGCCCGGCTCGCCGATCGACTGTGCGGCGATGACGCCCACGGCCTCGCCGATGTTCACCGGCGTGCCGCGTGCAAGGTCACGACCGTAGCACTTGGCGCAGACGCCCATCCGGGATTCGCAGATCAGCGGCGAGCGGATCTTGAGCGACTGGATGCCGATGGCCTCGATCTTCGCGACCATCGCCTCGTCGAGCAGTTCGCCCTCCGGCACGATGATCGAGCCGTCCTTGCTGTCGACCACGTCCTCGGCCGTGGTGCGGCCCAGCACGCGCTCGCCGAGCGAGGCAATGGTCGAGCCGCCCTGAACGATGGCCTTCATCTCCAGCGCACGGCTGGTGCCGCAATCGATCTCGACGATCGTGCAGTCCTGCGACACGTCAACCAGACGGCGGGTCAGGTAACCCGAGTTCGCCGTCTTGAGCGCGGTGTCGGCCAGACCCTTACGAGCGCCGTGGGTCGAGTTGAAGTATTCAAGAACGGTCAGACCTTCCTTGAAGTTCGAGATGATCGGCGTCTCGATGATCTCGCCCGACGGCTTGGCCATGAGGCCGCGCATACCGGCAAGCTGCTTCATCTGCGCTGGCGAACCACGCGCACCGGAGTGGCTCATCATGTAGATCGAGTTGATCGGCTTCAGGCGGCCCGTCTCCGGGTCCTTCGGCATGGCGCGGATCTCGTCCATCATGGCGGCCGCAACCTGGTCGCCGCAGCGGCTCCAGGCGTCGATCACCTTGTTGTACTTCTCCTGCTGCGTGATCAGGCCGTCCTGATACTGCTGCTCATAGTCAGCCACGAGCGCCTTGGTCTCATCGACCAGCGGGATCTTCGCGTCCGGAATGATCATGTCGTCCTTGCCGAACGAGATGCCGGCCTGGAACGCGTGACGGAAGCCCAGCGCCATGATGGCGTCGGCGAACAGCACCGTGTCCTTCTGGCCCGTGTGACGATAGACCTCGTCGATCACGTCGCCCACGTCCTTCTTGGTGAGCAGACGGTTGACGGTGTCGAACGGCACCTTGTGGCTCTGCGGCAGGCACTCGCCGATCAGCATACGACCCGGCGTCGTCTCGAACCGCTTCATGTACTGATTGCCGTTCTCGTCGGTCTGCGGCACGCGGCTGATGATCTTCGAGTGCAGCGTCACAGCCTTGGCGAACAGCGCCTGGTGGACTTCCTGCATGTCCGCCAGCACCATGCCTTCGCCCGGCTCGCCTTCGCGCTCCATGGAGAGGTAATAGATGCCCAGCACCATGTCCTGCGAGGGCACGATGATCGGCTTGCCG
>JAFKLU010000164.1 GCA_017304105.1 Sphingomonadales bacterium | reverse complement strand
CGGCCATATCGATCATTTCATCCGGACCGTCTTCGGCCGGTCGATCGAAGAGCTGGATACGCGGGCGATCGTGGCGAGCGATGCTCTGTTCGAGAAGCTCTGCCGCGTCATCATGCTCACCGAGCAGCGGGGCATGCGGCAGGTGGAGATATTGCTGCGCTCCCGCACTATCCTGCGGGATGGGAAGCTCCGGGCCATCTTCCGCACCGTGGAGCGTGACGAGCCGAGCCATTGGATGCCCTATCGCGACTGGCTGGTGCGCAATGGCCGCCGCCTGCCGCGCTGGTGGGAGCGGCTCATCGACATCCGCATCCACCGCGAGCTTATGTTGATCCGCTTTCCGGCGCTGTTCCTGAACTGGCGCATGCGGAGACTTGCTCGCTGGCCCGACGCGGGCGAGGCCGCTGCTCCCTGAACCGCTGCCGCCGAGAAAGCAGGAACACTGATCTATCGACCCTGAAGCATTTTTGATTGGCCTTCGCCTCTCCCTCGGGCATCAGGGACGCAGAGAGAGGGAGAGGAATGGCTATCAAGACCCTGAAGGAGCGCCCATATCTGGCGCTCGTGCTGCTGACGTCGATCGGTGTCGTCGGCTTTATCGACCGGATCATCATGAACGTGCTGGCCGAGCCGCTGCGGGTGGAGTTCGCGCTTAGCGACGTGCAGCTCGGCATCGTCAATGGCCTCGCCTTCGCGGTGCTGAACGTGGTGCTGGGCCTCGTCGTGGCGCGCATTGCCGAGCGCAAGCGGCGGCTGACGCTCGTCTCGGTCGGCACGATACTCTGGTCGATCGCGACGGCTGCCTGCGGCCTTGCCGGCAATTACATCCAGCTCCTGCTCGCGCGGGTCGGCGTGGGCGTGGGCGAGGCGGTGGGGCTGCCTTCCACCTACTCGGTCGTTTCCGACTATTTCCCGCCGGAGAAGCGGGCCACGATGATGTCCGCGCTCAACCTTGCTCCGCCGATCGGCGCGTTCCTTGGCGCAAGCGGCGGCGCGATCATCGCGCAGATCTACGGTTGGCGCGTGGCCCTGCTGGTAGCGGCGGTGCCCGGCATCATCCTGGCGATCGTGCTCACCCTGTTCGTGGCGGAACCCAGGCGCGGCGCGCTTGACGCACCGGCGGCGGACGATGCGATTCCCTCGGTCGGCGCGGTCATCGGCCGCTATTTCAAGTGGCCCACGATGCGCAACATGCTGGCCGGCGCGACCATCTCTTCCATGGTCGGCTTCGGCCTCAATGCCTTTCTCGCCGCCTATCTCATCCGGCGCTTCGGCTATTCGCTGGTCGAGGCGGGCATGGTCGCGGGGCTCGTCGCCAGCCTTCCTTCCACGCTCAGCATCCTCGGGGCAGGATGGCTGACCGACCGGTTCGCGCAGCGCGGCAATCGGCGGGGCTATGCGCTGGTGCCGGCCGTCACGATGCTTGTCTCCGCCCCACTCTATGCCTTCGCCATCACGCGCGACGAGCCCGCATTGATCGTGGCGCTGATCGGCCTGACCGGGCTGTTCCAATATACCCATCTCGGCCCGACCGCCGGCACCTTCCAGAACATGCTGAGCGCCCGTATGCGCGCGACCGGCACGGCCTTCACCAGCATGATCTATACGCTGGTCGGCGGCGGCTTCGGTCCGTTGATCCTTGGCGCGGTCAGTGACGGCTATGCGGGCCGTGGCATCGATCCCGGCGTCGCATTGGGTCTCGCAATGGCCACCATGTCCGCGCTCTACCTCTGGTCGGCGCTGCACTACTGGCTCGCTTCCCGCACCATCGAGGCGGATTCCCGCCGTCCAATCTGATAGCCGGCGGGGGAAGAGGGCTGGAAGCGACGTGCCTCGCTCCCTATTTCCTCTTTCCCCGCCTGCCCCCGAGCGCTAGGGAACCCGCGCCATGACGAACAAAGCACGCACGCTGTACGAGAAGATCTGGGACGCGCATGTCGTTGAGACGCGCGAGGACGGAACTGCGCTCATCTATATCGACCGCCACCTCGTCCATGAAGTGACGAGCCCGCAGGCGTTCGAGGGGCTTCGTCTTGCCGGCCGCAAGGTGCGTCGCCCGGATCTGACGCTTGCCGTGCCGGACCATAATCTGCCGACGACCGCGCGCGTGGACGCGCAGGGCCACCGCATCCCGATCGCCAACAAGGAAAGCGCGCAGCAGCTCGCCGCGCTGGAGCGCAATGCGCCCGAGTTCGGCATCACCTATTTCGGCGCGACCGACCTCAATCAGGGCATCGTCCATGTCGTTGGACCCGAGCAGGGCTTTACACTGCCGGGCACCACGCTCGTCTGCGGCGATAGCCACACGGCGGCGCACGGCGCGCTGGGCGCGCTGGCCTTCGGCATCGGCACCAGCGAGGTCGAGCATGTGCTTGCCACGCAGACGCTGCTGCTCAAGCCCAGCAAGACCTTCGGCATCGAGGTGGAGGGCACGCTCGGCTTTGGCGTGACGCCCAAGGACGTCGTGCTGGCGATCATCGGCCGCACCGGCACCGCTGGCGGCACCGGCCATGTCGTCGAATATATCGGCTCCACCTTCCGCGACATGAGCATCGAGGGCCGGCTGACCGTCGCCAACATGGCGATCGAGGGCGGCGCACGCTCGGGCCTGTTCGCGCCGGACGAGAAAACCTTCGAGTATCTCAAGGGCCGCCCCATGGCACCCACGGGCGAGAACTGGGAGCGCGCCGTCGAGTGGTGGCGGACGCTGGTGACCGACGAGGGCGCGCGCTACGACAAGATGCTGCGCCTCGCCGCCAGCGACATCGCGCCTAACGTCACCTGGGGGACCAGCCCCGAGGACGTGGTGCCGATCACCGGCATCGTGCCCGATCCGGAGAGCTTCGAGGATGCCTCGAAGCGCGCC
>JAFKLU010000163.1 GCA_017304105.1 Sphingomonadales bacterium | reverse complement strand
GGGCACGGACGATCAGGGGCGGGACGTGCTGGCGCGGCTCATCTATGGCTTCCGCCTATCGGTGACCTTCGGGCTGCTGCTGACCCTGTTCAGCTCGATCGTGGGCATCACCGCGGGCGCCATCCAGGGCTTTTTCGGCGGCTGGACCGATCTGCTGCTCCAGCGCGCCATCGAGATATTCCAGAGCCTGCCCTTGCTCTACCTGCTCATCATCGTGAGCACGATGGTGCAGCCGGGCTTCTTCACCTTGCTCGGCGTGCTGCTGCTGTTCAGCTGGATGGCGCTGGTGCGGGTGGTGCGGGCCGAGTTCCTGCGCGCGCGCAATCTAGAATATGTGCGGGCTGCGCGGGCGCTGGGGCTCAAGAACGGCACGATCATGTTCAAGCACATCCTGCCCAATGCGATGGTGGCGACGATCACCTTCCTGCCGTTCGTGCTCAATGCCTCGATCACGACGCTGACGTCGCTCGACTTCCTCGGCTTCGGCCTGCCGCGCGGATCGCCCTCGCTGGGCGAACTGCTGAGCCAGGCGCGGAACAACCTCAATGCGCCATGGCTCGGTGTGTCCGGTTTCATGGTGATGGCGATCATGCTCTCGCTGCTCATCTTCATCGGGGAGGCGGTGCGCGACGCCTTCGATCCCCGGAGGTCCGCATGAGTGACGCGCCGCTGCTTGTGGTCGAGAATCTCGGCGTCAATTTCCGGTCGGAAGGGCGCATCATCGAGGCGGTGAGGGGCGTCAGCTTCACCCTGCGGCGCGGCGAGACGCTGAGCCTCGTCGGCGAGTCCGGCTCGGGCAAGTCGACAGCGGCCATGTCGATCATGCAGTTGCTGCCCTATCCCATCGCCTCGCACCCGACCGGCTCGATCCGGTTGGACGGGCTGGAGCTGGTCGGCGCGGATGACAGGACGATGCGGCGCGTGCGCGGCTCGCGGATCGCGCTCGTGCCGCAGGAGCCGCTGACCTCGCTCAATCCGCTGCACACCATCGACCGGCAGATCATCGAATCGATCCGCCTGCATCAGCCGGACATCGGCAAGGAGGCGGCGCTCGCCCGCACGATCGAGTTGCTGAAGCTGGTCGGCCTGCGCGATGCGGAGAACCGGGTGAAGTCCTATCCGCACCAGCTCTCCGGCGGGCAGCGCCAGCGGGTGATGATCGCCATGGCGCTCGCCAACGAGCCGGACCTGCTGATCGCCGACGAGCCCACCACCGCGCTCGACGTGACGGTGCAGGCGCAGGTGCTCGATCTGCTCCAGAAGCTGCAGAAGCAGCTCGGCATGGCGATGTTGCTCATCACGCACGATCTCGGCATCGTCCGCAAAATGGCGGAGCGCGTCTGCGTGATGACGGACGGGGTGATCGTGGAGGCCGGCAAGACGGCCGAGGTGTTCGACAATCCGCAACATGCCTACACGAAGAAGCTGCTCGATGCGGAGCCGCGCGGGCGGCCGCTCGTGATCGAACAGGCGGAGCCCTGCGTGCTCGCGGCGGACGACCTCAAGGTGCACTTCCCGATCAAGGGCTGGTTCGGCAAGCCGCGGGGCCATGTGAAGGCAGTCGACGGCGTCTCGCTCGCCATCCGTCGGGGCAAGACGCTGGGCGTGGTGGGCGAGTCCGGCTCGGGCAAGAGCACCATGGGCCTCGCCTTGCTGCGGCTCCTCCGCAGCGAGGGCGCCATCCGCTTCAACGGCGAGCCGATCGACACCTGCAACACCGGGGAGATGCGCCGCTTTCGCGACCGCATGCAGATCGTGTTCCAGGATCCGTTCGCGTCACTGAGCCCGCGCCTCACTATCGCGCAGATCATCGAGGAAGGGCTCATCAATTTCCGGCCGGAGCTGGGCCGCGCGGCGCGGCGGCAGGCCGTGCGCCAGATTCTCGACGAGGTAGGTTTACGCGGTAACATCCTCGATCGCTATCCGCACGAATTCTCCGGCGGCCAGCGCCAGCGCATCGCCATTGCCCGCGCGATCATCCTCAAGCCCGAATTCGTGGTGCTCGACGAGCCGACCTCGGCGCTCGACATGTCCGTGCAGGGCCAGATCGTCGCCCTGTTGCGCGACCTGCAGGAGAAGCACGGGCTCACCTATCTCTTCATCAGCCACGATCTCAAGGTGGTGCGCGCGCTTGCGCATGACATATTGGTGATGAAGGACGGTCATGTGGTGGAACATGGCCCCGCCGACCGAATCTTCGACTCCGCCTCGAGCAGCTATACAAGGGAGCTGATCAGCGCCGCATTCGACCTGCGGGCGCGCGATCCGGCCGCGCCGACTGTTGCATCCTGACCCAAAGAGGCACCGAAACGGCATGTTCCATGTTTTGACAGCCATGGGGTGATTGACGGGCGGGCCGCTTCGCATATCATGTTAAGCAACAGGGAGAGTGGCGGGGGTGGAAAATGCCGCCCGGAAGAGGATGACGAGAATGAGGCAGAACGCAGCCGAGGTGCTGGAGAGCAGGCATGTTATCGCTCCCACCCTCTACACAGCCAATATCCATGGCGAGCGGACGCATATCGAAATCTACACCCGGATTCCCGATTCGACGCTGCGCACGATCCCCATGGGGCCCATGGAAATGATCGTCATGCGGTGCGGTACGGTCGCGATCCGGCGCAAGGCCGAGGAGTTGCACGGACGCTCGCCCCGCATGTCCACCTTCATCCTTCAGGTGGAGGGGCACAGCGCCTTCAAGCATTACGGCAACCAGATCGTGCTGGAGGAAGGCGACTTCACCCTGTGCGACAATAACACCCAATATGAGCTGCGGTGCGACGGCACGAGCGAGGTCATCCTGTTCCGCGTGCCGACCTCGATGCTGAAGGAGACCATCCCCACGCCCGATTTCCTGTGCGGGCGCCGCCTCGCG
>JAFKLU010000162.1 GCA_017304105.1 Sphingomonadales bacterium | reverse complement strand
AAACAGCGCGAAAGGATCAAGCGGCAGACCATCGAACATCGGCGCTTGCAACACCGCAAGCTCGCCGCCTAACATCAACCCCCAGACGAGGCCTACACTCCGCTAATCTACGCAGCGATCTGTGCCAAATGTTGTGACGACGGACAGCCTGCACCATCCTCTCGCCCGCCGACCGCGCAGTTGGCGCCATGATACCCTCGCTCCGCGAGCCCTGGTACAACGCGCTGCCGCAGGACTTTCGCGAATTGAGCCCGTCCTACCGGGCGACCAACAAGGAGGGCCAGGCACTCTGGCACGAACTCCACGAGCGCTCGCGCGAGGGGAATCCACCGGTCAACCAGCCCACCGGCGCGCCGGCCACGCTCGCCGCGATCGCGCAATTCAGGATGCCGGTGCTGCTGCTATCGGGCGACGCGGACCTCATCTCGCCCCCACCCATCGCTCGCCTCTTCGCCCGCACCATTCCGGGCGCCGAGCTGGCGGTGCTCACCGAATGCGGCCACTCGGCTTATTGGGAGCGGCCCGATCTGTTCAACGGGGCCATACTGGATTTCCTCAAGCGCCGCGCTGGCCGCTGAAGCGGTAGACGGGTGCAACGGCAGCCCCTCGCGCCCGGTGCTCCTGATGCCCCCCAAAAAAGAAGGGGCGCGGCCTTCCCGGCCGCGCCCCTCTGTTCACTGAAGCGTGATCAGGCCCTGATCAGAGCTTGACGCGTGCGCCGACCTTGAATGCGCGGCCGATCGGATCGAACAGCACCTGGTTGGTGCCGAGATTGCCGCTCGGGATGGCCGGCGGATCGCGATCGAACACATTGTTGACCGCACCGAACACCTCAAGCTGCTGACCAGCGCGCAGCTCGAAGCGGTAGGTGAGCGCCAGGTCCATGTAGAAGCGGCCGGCCACGCGGTTGTTGTTCACGCTCGTCGTGCCGGTGATCGAGTAGCGCGGATCGTCCGGACCGATGAACGCGACGTTGTACATACCCGAGGGGATGTAACGGCCATGGCCGACCAGCGTGACCGGCCCCTTGTTCCACGCGAGCGTGCCGTCGATCGAATAATCGGGCACGCCGAGCAGCGTGCCGGCGCGCGAACCAGTCTGGCCGGCGCGGTCGGTGCCGTCGGTGCTGAGCTCCAGATAGATGGTGCTGAGCAGGCGCAGGTTGAGGTCGCCCAGATCGCCGAGCGGCTGGCGATAGTCGAATTCGACGTCGATGCCGCGCGTCTTCACCGTGCCGACATTGACCAGCACGTCGTTCACCTGGATCACGGTGTTGGTCGCGTCGCGGGTGATGAGCGGGCAGAGCGCGGTCTGGCCGTTCTTGCAGTTGGTTACGATCGTCTGGGCGCCGAGCTGGGTGATCGCATCCTTCACCTGGATATCGTAATAGTCGACCGACAGGCGGGCACGCGAGAGCGCGCCGCCCCAGCGCGGAGCGAGCACGATACCGGCGGTGAAGCTGTCCGCCTTCTCAGGCGTCAGGGCAGCGTTGGAGCCACGGATCACGACCGGATTGGCCTGCAGGCCGGTCACCGGATCGGTGAGGCCGATCGTCGACTTCTGCTGCGGGCCGCGCAGCTCGGTGAGGTTGGGCGCCCGGATGTCGCGCGACTGGGTGGCACGGAAGCGGATGCCGGGGATCGGCTCATAGGTGCCGCCGACCTTCCAGGTCTCGACCTCGCCGCTGTCGCTATAGTCGGTCACGCGGAAGGCGCCGTTCAGCTCCAGATTCTCCGCGCCCGGCATGTCCGAGAGCAGCGGCACGACGATCTCGGCATAGGCCTCCTTGACCTCCTGCTTGCCCGAGACGGCCTGGCCGTTCAGCACCCAGAAGCCGAGATTCTGCGAGATCGGGTCTGCGGCGCCCTTGATCGTGTTGCGGCGATATTCCGCACCCGCCGCGACCGAGACCGGACGGCTGGTGATAGCGAACAGATCGCCGCTGATGCTGCCGGCCACGACATGCTGCCTGTTGGTCGTGGTCTGGAAGCCCGAGCCGGTCACATAGTTGCGCGCCGCCGGGCTCCACTGGCCCCAGCCGAACAGGTTGAGCGGGGCGCAGTTCGGATCGTCATTGGTGCTGATCGCATCGGCATTGATGCGGCACACGATATTGCCCGCGCCGTCGCGCACCGCATCGACCGCATTGCGCACGCGGGCGTTGATGGGGTTGTTCGACATGTCCTGACGGAAGTCGGTCTTGCCGTACTGATAGTAGATATCCCACTTCCAGCCGCCGCCGAACTTGCCCTCAAGGCCGGTGACGACGCGGAAGGTCTCGGTGGTCGAGATGCCGACCGGGCTGCCGAAATCGAAGCTGGAGCGGCCGAGCTGGAGCTGGGCGATGCCGTTCGCTTCCATCACGGTGCGCACCGCCTGGGGGATGTAGGGATTGTCGATCTTGATGTTGCCCAGGATCGAGCCGTTATAGTCGCGGAAGGTCGAGGAATAGGTCCTGCCCGAAACGCGGCCCCACGATGCGTCGACGAACGCGGTGATGTTGTCCGTCACGTCATAGTTGAAGCTGCCGTAGACACTCTGGCGCTCGACCGGCACCTTGAGCAGCAGGCTGGAGAGGAACGGGTTGTAGCCGTGCCCGTCGCCGCCGATCATGAACAGCGGGCCGGCGAACTGGCCGTAGTTGAACTTGGTCGGCGTGCCGTCGTTGGTGAAGGTGATGCCACGCAGCGGATCGTTGGCGACGTTCGCGTAGATCGCGCGGCCGGCGGCATCGAGCGAGCGGTTGATGAGGCCGGTCGGCGCCATGGTCGAGACGTGCACGTCCGAGGTGATGATGCTGGAGGGCATGCCCGCGGTGCCCGCCGGCGTGTTGCCGACGATGGTGCGCTCCTGTGCGCACCAGGCGCGCGCCGAGTA
>JAFKLU010000161.1 GCA_017304105.1 Sphingomonadales bacterium | reverse complement strand
TCGTCCGAGCGGAAGCTGTTCGAGCAGACCATTTCGGCGAGCGCGTCCGTCTGGTGCGCGGGGGTCATGTCGCCGCCGCCGCGCATCTCCGAGAGGCGCACCCGCACGCCCGCCTGCGCGAGCTGCCAGGCGGCCTCGCTGCCGGCCAGGCCGCCGCCGATGATGTGGACCTGATGGCTCATCATTCAAATCCTGCCGGGAAGATGTGCAGCCCGTCCGCGCCTAGGCGCAGCTTGCTGTTGCCGGAGGCGGCGCTGAGCGGGATGGGGCCATAGACATGCGGGAACAGGTCGCCCCCGCGCGAGGGCTCCCACTTCACCGCGTCGCCGAGCGGCGGCAGGTCGACCATCACGAGGATCGCCGGATCGGCATCCGAGAAATATTTCGCCGCCGTTTCGCGCACCTGCGCGCGGGCGGAGAGGTGGATGTAGCCATCGGCGATATCGACGGGCGAACCGGTGAAAACGCCCGATTCGCGCCATTGCGCCCATTCTTCCGGGCGCAGGAGCTTGAAAGCGAAAAGATCTGTCATGGATCGACGCTACGGCATGGCATCAGCCTCGTCCAGCGCTTGCGCGCGCCCGCTCTTTGGCACAATTTCACGCAGGCCGCGTTGTGCCGGCAGGGATCGACAGGGGAAATATGACCAGTACGCCGGACAAGAACAGCCTCGCGCGCGGGCTCATCCAGCTGCTGGACGTGGCGCCCGCGGCGCCCGAGGGGCACTTCACGGGCGCCCGCAAGGATGGCGGCGTGGGGCGCGTGTTCGGCGGGCAGGTGATCGGGCAGGCGCTGGTCGCTGCCGCCAAGACCGTGCCGGACGATCGGCTCGTCCACTCGCTGCACTGCTATTTCCTGCGGCCGGGCAATGACGATCACGGCATCGATTTCGAGGTGGCGAACGACCTCGACGGCCGCTCCTTCTCCAACCGCCGCGTGGTGGCCCGGCAGCAGGGCAAGCCGATCTTCTCGATGCTCACCTCCTTCCATCGCGATGAGCCGGGGCTTGCGCACGCGCTGCCCATGCCGGACGTGCCGCCGCCCGATGCGCTGCTCAGCCTGGGCGATCTGATGCGCGTGCATCCCTTCCCCGCGGGGCCGGTGCTGCGCCGGATGGCGACCAGCCCCAGCCCGCTGGAGTTCCGCCCGATCGGGAGCATCCAGCAGGGCGACCCCTCGGATCTGGCCGAGCCGATGACCCGCTGCTGGGTGCGCGTGGGTGAAGGCGCGCTCGGCGTGCGCCAGATGGTGCAGCGCGCGGTGCTCGCTTATGCGAGCGACCTGTTCCTGCTCGGCACGGCCTATCGCCCGCATGGCCTCCACATCGGCGCCGCGGACGTGATCAGCGCGAGCATCGACCATAGCCTGTGGTTCCATGAAGATGTGGAGTGCGGCGACTGGCTGCTCTACGCGATGGACAGCCCCTTCGCCGGCCATGCCCGGGGCTTCGCGCGCGGGCATTTCTTCTCCCCCGACGGCCGGCTCATCGCGAGCGTGGCGCAGGAGGGGCTGATGCGGCTCAAGGAGGGATAGGGGGCGTGGTGCAAGGTAACCGGCGCTTGCTTTATGCGCAAGCACATCGAACATCAAATTAGGCAGCAAGCCGCGCTAAGCCGCCGTTTTCGCGAGGCGGATCACCGTCCGGCTGACCACGTGTATGTGTGGAATAAGTAGCGCAATCTTTTCCATAGGAAGAACGCCGCCCTCGGTTATAACCTCCAGCGCAATGGCCGAGCAGATTCCCATCAACCCAGCCCTCCTCGTGTGGGCACGACAGCGGGCGGGGCTGAGTAGTGAGGAGGCCGCGCAGAAGTTCAAGCGCATAGAAGAATGGGAGGCGGGTGCGTCTGCACCCACGTACCCGCAGCTTGAGCAGCTCTCGGACACCCTCAAGGTGCCGATCGCGGTCTTCTTCTTCCCCGACCCTCCCGACGTGCCCTCGATCAACGAGACCTTCCGCACGCTGCCTGAGGCTGAGCTGGAGCGCCTTCCGAGCCGTGTCCGCATGTTGATGCGCAAAGCGAAGGCCATGCAGATCAACCTGGCTGAGCTCACCCAAGGGCGGAACCCGGCCGACCGTATGATTACGCGGGACCTGCGCTTCGCGCCCGACATGGACATTACCGAGATGGCCGCCACGGTGCGGGACTACATCGGCGTTTCCGTGGAGCAGCAACAGGCTTGGCGTGGTGACGACGCGGCGCTGAAGGAGTGGCGGACTGCGCTCCTCAACGTGGGCGTGTTCGTCTTCAAGGACGCTTTCCGAGCGGACGACTTTTCCGGATTTTGCCTCTACGACGACGAGTTCCCGATCATCTACGCGAACAACAGTTCGACTAAGACGCGGCAGATTTTCACATACTTCCACGAGCTGGCGCACCTCGTCTTCCACACTAGCGGCATCGACAAGGTTCGGGACCGCTACATCGAGCGCCTCGCGGGTGATGCGAGGCAAATTGAAGTGATCTGCAACAGTTTTGCGGCGCACCTCCTCATTCCGGAAGACGCGTTCCAGCGCGCGATGGCGGGTAGGCAGGCGACCGAGGCAACCGCGGAGGCGCTCGCCGCGCAATTCCATGTCAGTAGAGAGGTGATCTTCCGTCGACTGCTCGACCACGGGAGGATCGCCCAGGACCAGTACGACCGAGCCGTCGGACGGTGGAATGCGCAGCGCCAAGTCGCGCGGACGCCGGGAGGCAATCCGTACTGGACCAAGCTCGCGTATCTTGGCCGGGAGTACGTGGCGCTGGCGCTGTCGCAGTACTACCAGAACAGAATCGATGAAGGGCAGCTGGCGGACTTCCTCGACATGAAGCCTCGCCACGTAGGCGCGCTTGAGGAGTATTTCAGCCGGGGGGCTGCTTAATGTACGTCTTCGACACCTCGCCCCTCTCGACGCTGT
>JAFKLU010000160.1 GCA_017304105.1 Sphingomonadales bacterium | reverse complement strand
TCGGCACCGCCGCGCTGGCCGCGCCGCCGCTGGTGCGTTCCGATCGGCCGGCGAGAGGCGCGGAGGTGGCGGGCGCGCCCTTCAGCGAAGCGAAGCTTGCCGAGCTGCGCGCGGCCGAGCAGCACCAGCGCGAGCCCTGTCGCCAGCGCGAGGACGAGGCCGAGCGCGATGCCGCCGGCGCCAAGCTGGCGCGAGAGCAGCCAGAGCAGGCCGAGCGCGGTGAGGCCCATGGGCACAGCCATGATCCGGCGGAACCAGACCATCCAGTTGCCCGGACGCGGCATCAGGCGCCGCAGCGCGGGCACATAGGCGATGGCGACAAAGGGCGAGGCGAGACCAAGACCAAGCCCGGCGAAGATGACAAGCGCGAGCGGCCATGGCAGCACCAGCGCGGCACCCATCGCGGCACCCATGAAGGGGCCGGTGCAAGGTGTGGCGACGAAGGCGGCGAGCGCGCCGGTCCAGAAGGCGCCGCTGGTGCCGCCCTGCCCGGCCTTGCCCTGGCCGAGGCTGACCGCCGCGATCTCGAAAGCCCCGGCGAGGTTGAGGGTGATCGCCACCATGAGGATCAGCAACAGGGCAATGACGCGCTGGTCCTGGAGCTGGAAGGCCCAGCCGATCTGCGTGCCGCCCGCGCGGATCGCCAGCATGAGCGCGCCCAGGGCAAGGCAGGTGACGAGGATGCCGAGCGTATAGGCAATCGCCTCGCGCCGCGCCTTGCTCTGCTCGCCCCCGGCCTTGGCGAGGCTGATCGCCTTCAGGCTAAGGATCGGGAAGACGCAGGGCATGATGTTGAGGAGCAGGCCGCCCAGAAATGCGCCGCCAAGGGCAAGGAGCACGGAGCCCAGCTTGACGACGCCGGGCTCGCCCGGACTGTTGCCGACGATCTCGCCGCCGGACGGAACCTCGCCCGGCAAGGCGCTGATTTCCAGCGAGACCGTGGGCGTCACGGCGAGCACACCGTCGATCGGCCCGATGGTGGGGCTGTCCTCGGGGATCATGGTCTGGATGATCAGCAGATCGCCCTTGCGGCGGATGCGCTGGGGCTCGGCATAGCGGACGCGCTGCTTGCTGAGCGCATAGAACCATGGCTCGCCCACCGGCGCGGCGGCGGGATAAGGCACCGCAATGGCGATCCGGTCGCCGGAAATCTCGTAGGTCGCCTGTCGGTCCAGCGGCCGGGGCAGTCTGGCGCGCCATGCATCGAAACGGGCGCGGTCCTCGGGCTTGATAGTGCCATCGCCGATGGTGAGCGTGGTCGCAATCTCGCCCGCCTCTGGCACGCAGATGCTGTCCGTGCAGGCGAGCCACTGCGCCTTGCCGCGCACCGGCACGCGCGTGCCGGGGGCGAGGCCCTGGGGAAGACGCATGTCTACCAGCACGGCATATTCATGCTCATAAACGTGGTTCATGAGGCCGGAAATCACCAGCCGCTCCGGCACCGGATAATGGAACGGGCCGACGCTGGCGCTGATCCCGCCAGCCGGCTCCCAGTCCACGCTCATGCCCGCGCCGGCGTCGCCCGGATTTTCCCAATAGCCGTGCCAGCCCTTTTCCGGCTTCATCAGGATGGCGAGCGTCACCGTGCCACCGGCCTTCGGGCTCGTCGTCTCGGCGATCAGGGACGCGGCAATATGCGGCGCGCCTCTTGCCCCGAACGCGCCGCCAAGCTGAGCACTTGCCGGCGTGGCCGCCAGCAGCGCTGCGACGAGTGCGAACAATGTCATGAAAAGGCCATTGAGCCGGCGCAGAGGAAGGTTCATGTCAGTCTTCTAGAGTCAGTTCCGGCCAATTAGAAGCATGTGCTGACCGCTTCCCATACCCGTCTGATTCCACGCCTGCCTGAAACCACCCAAGGAGAATAGTTTCGATGATGCGCAGCCTCGCTCGTCTGTTTCCCGGCGCCCTGCTCCTCGCCGGCACGCCGCTTGCCGCGCAGGCGCCCGCGACCCCGCCCAAGCTGCTCGTGGTCATCTCCGTGGACCAGTTCTCCGCCGACGTGTTCGCCGAATATCGCACGCGCTTCACCGGCGGCCTCGCGCGGCTGCAGCAGGGCGCGGTCTTCCCCAAGGGCTATCAGAGCCACGCCGCGACAGAGACCTGCCCCGGCCACTCGACGATCCTCACCGGCAATCGCCCCGGCCATACCGGCATCGTCGCCAACGAGTGGATCGACCAGTCCGTGACGCGGGCGGACAAGACCGTCTATTGCGCCGAGGATGCTAGCGTGCCGGGCACGACCTCCAGCAACTATGTCGCATCCGACATGCGCCTCAAGGTACCGACGCTCGGCACCTACATGAAGAACGCCAACCCGGCCGCGAAGGTCATCGCGGTGGCGGGCAAGGACCGCGCCGCGATCATGATGGGCGGCAAGAAGCTCGATCAGATCTGGTGGTGGCAGGGCGCGGCCGGCTTCGGCGGCTACAAGGGCACGCCCACCACGCCGCTGGTCGACCGGGTGAACGCCGGCGTCAAGATGATGCTCGATCAGGACCGCCCGTCCATGGCGCTGCCCGATTATTGCCAGGCGGTCGACCGGCCGGTCGCGGTGACGCCGACGGTGAGCGTGGGCACCAACCATTTCGCGCGCAAGGCCGGCGACATGCGCGCCTTCCGCGCCTCGCCGGAATATGACGCGGCGGTGATGGCGCTGGCGGGCAGCCTGGTCGAGGACCAGCAGCTGGGCAAAGGCGCGCAGACGGACCTGCTCATCATGGGCCTCTCCGCCACGGACTATGTGGGCCACAGCTACGGCACGCGCGGCGCGGAGATGTGCATCCAGATGGCCAATCTGGACGAGAATCTCGGCGCCTTCTTCGACCGGCTCGACAAGGCCGGCATCGATTACATGGTGACGCTCACCGCCGACCATGGCGGGCAGGACCTGCCCGAGCGGCTGCGCGAGCAGG
>JAFKLU010000159.1:3058-7165 GCA_017304105.1 Sphingomonadales bacterium | reverse complement strand
ACATGGCCCCGGCGGCACAGCAGCGGCAAGATCCAGCGCGGCTCGGCATTCTGGTTGCGGCCGATGTTCATGCGGAACCAGACGCTGCCCTCAAAGCCCGGCCTCGGCCCGCGCGGCTCGGGCGGCGTATCGCCGCTGATCAGTTCCTCCGGCTCGGGCAGGCGCGCGCGGTGGGCGCGCACGAGCGCGGCGGCGATGTCCTCCGGGCTGCGCTCGGCCAGCAGCTTGGCGGCCAGTGCGCGGTCCTGCTCGTCCACCTCGATGGGCGCGAGCAGCGCTTCCATCATCCGCTCGCTGTCCGCGCGGCGGATGTCCTCGGCGGAGGGCGGCGACACCCACTGCGCGGGAATGCGCGCGCCGCGCAGCATCGATTCGACCCGCTTGCGGCGCGGATAGGGCACCAGCAGGACGGCCGTGCCCTTGCGCCCCGCGCGGCCCGTGCGGCCGGAGCGGTGCTGCAGCGTCTCGGCATCGCGCGGGATCTCGACATGGATGACGAGCGACAAGCTCGGCAGATCGATGCCGCGCGCCGCCACGTCCGTCGCCACGCAGACCCGCGCGCGCTGGTCGCGCAGCGCTTGCAGCGCATGGTTGCGCTCGTTCTGGCTGTGCTCGCCGGAGAGCGCCACCACCGCGAAGCCACGCTCGGTCAGGTTCGCATGAAGATGCCGCACATTGTCGCGCGTGGCGCAGAACAGGATCGCCGTCTCCGCCTCGTGGAAGCGCAGCAGGTTCACCACAGCATTCTGGATGTCCGCCGGGGCGATCGCCATCGCCTGGTAGCTGATGTCGCCATGGCCGCGATCGGTCTCCACGGTGGAGATGCGCAGCGCGTCGCTCTGGTAGCGGCGGGCCAGCGCCACGATCTGGTGCGGCATGGTCGCGGAGAACAGCAGCGTGCGCCGCTCGGTGCCGGTGGCGTCGAGGATTTCCTCGAGGTCTTCGCGAAAGCCCATGTCGAGCATCTCGTCCGCCTCGTCGAGCACGGCGACGGCAAGCGCGTGCAGCTCCAGCGCGCCACGCTCCAGATGGTCGCGCAGGCGGCCCGGCGTGCCGACCACGATGTGCGCCCCCTGCGCCAGCGCGCGCCGCTCGCGCGAGGCATCCATGCCGCCCACGCAGGTGACGACCTGCGCGCCCGTCGCGCCATAGAGCCAGCCGAGTTCGCGGCTCACCTGCAGGGCCAGTTCGCGCGTCGGCGCGATGATGAGCGCCAGCGGCGCCTTGGCGGGCCGCACGCGCCCCCCCTCGTCCAGCAACTGCGGGCCCATGGCGAGGCCGAAGGCCACCGTCTTGCCCGAGCCGGTCTGCGCGGACACGATCAGGTCGCGGCCATCCGCTTCGGGCTCGATGACAGCGGACTGGACGGGCGTCAGGGCATCATAGCCACGCGCGGCAAGCGCTTCGGAAAGAAGCGCGGGAAGTCTCTCGAAGGTCATTATCTCTGCTTGTGCTGGGCGGTCGGGGGCCGCCAGAGGCGCGCATCGCGCGTCGATGGCGGGCAGATAGCGCCATCACGGCAATTATTCAATGGCGAGCCGCACGCGGCGCGCATCTCATCCATCATCCTTGTTGATTCCTCATCCTCCCCGTGATTGAGTGCGCGCGCCAGAACAGCCCCGGCTTCACCGGGCGCCACAGGGATGCGTGATGACCAAATTCGACGTTGAAGCCTTTATCGATCGCACGCGCATCGGCGCGACACAGGGGGTCGCGCTGCTCGTCTGCGTGCTGATCTGCTTCATCGACGGGTTCGATATCTTCATGATCGGCAAGATCGCGCCCGCGATCGCCAAGGGGTTCGGCGCGACCGCCGAAGACATGACGCCCGTGTTCGTCTACCAGCAGATCGGCCTCGCGATCGGCGCCTTCACGCTGAGCCCGCTCGCGGACCGGTTCGGCCGGCGCTTCATGCTTACCTTCTCCTGCCTCGTTTTCGGCACGATCACCCTGGCGAGCGTCCATGCGCAGAGCCTGCACCAGCTCGCCATCCTGCGCGGCGTGGCTGGCGTGTTCATGGCGGCGGGGCTGCCCATGGCCATGGCGCTCATCTCCGAGCTGACGCCCGCCCGCCGGCGCTCGACCCTGGTCGCGGTGGCGCTCGCCGGCTTCTCGACCGGCAGCGCGGCGAGCGGCATCGTCGCGGCCTGGCTGCTCGACTCCTATGGCTGGCAGAGCGGCTTCTGGATCGGCGGCGGCGTGCCGCTGCTCTGCGTGCCCCTGCTGCTCCTCCTCGTGCCGGAGTCGCTCAAGTTCCGCGCCGAGCGCAATCCCTCCGATCCGCGCATCGCCAGCGCCGTGCGCCGCATCGACCCGAGCGTGAAACTGAACGGCGACGAGTTGTTCGTGCTCGGCGCGGGCGCCGGCACCAAGGGCCGCAAGGCGCGGCTGACGGACATCTTCTCCGAGGGCCGCTTCGTCATGACGGCGCTGATCTGGGCCGCCTGCACGCTCAGCATGACCAACACCGCCCTGCTCAGCGCCTGGCTGCCGACCTTCTTCCAGGAAATGGCGGGCGTCCCCATCCAGCAATTCGCGATCGTCGCGATGATCGGCTATATGGGCGGCGTCGCCGGCACGCTCTGCATCGGCTGGCTGATGGATCGCATGCGCCCCGCCCTGCTGCTCGCCGGCTATTATGTGCTGGTGGCGGTCTGCCTCAATGCGCTGGCCTGGGTGCCGTTCCATTCGGCGATGTTCATCGTGGTCGTCATCCTGTGGAGCTTCTTCCAGACCGGCGGACCAAGGCGGGCTCAATACGATGATCACCCATGTCTATCCGCCACGGATGCGCTCCACCGCCTTGGGTTGGGCCGGAGGCGCGGGGCGGATGGGCGGCGTGCTCGCGCCGATCGCGGGCGGCTTCGCGCTCGCCCAGCATTTCTCGCTGCAACTGACGCTCGCTTTGGCCGCCATGCTGCCGCTCGGCGTCGCCGCGCTGATGCTCGTGCTCGCTCTGCTGCGGCGCGAGGGGCCGGCCGCTCCCACGCAGCCCGCCACCGCCTGATGCCCGACCAACTCTGGTTCGAGGCCTATCTCGCGGCCTTCAATCGCGCGGATTTCGAAGGCTTCGGCGCCTATTATGCGGATGACGTGCAGTTCTTCGGTCAGGCCGCGACGCTCGTCGGCCGGGCGGCCGTCCTCGATTTCTATCGCGGCGTGCGGTCGCGGATCGACGAGCGGGTCGATCTGCTCAGCTTCGTCGGTGGGGAGGAACGGGTCGCGGCGGAAATCCGCACGACCCTGACGCCGCTGGAAGACTGGCCGGACTTTCCGACCGGGCCACTGCTCAAGGGCGAGCGGCGCGCCAGCATCAATTTCGCGTTCTACGATCTCGCCGGGGGCAAGTTCACCCGGATCAGGTCGGCGCGGTTCAGACGACTGGAGTGACCTGCGCGCCCTCCCCTTTCGAGGAGAGGGCGCGGCAGGCGATCAGGCGGCGTCGCCAAGGCTCATCCGATACTGCCCGCTCGCCAGCGTCTCCTCCGGCACCCAGGTGCCATGGAAGGTCGAGCGCACGCGGATCGGCAGCTTGAGCAGAGCTACGGGGCCCGCCTCAAGATTCTGCGCGTCCAGCACCGCCAGGTCGCTGCGGTTGGCCGAGACGCGCGAGACCAGCACCAGCAGCCAGCCATCACCCTCCGGCGCGTCCGGCGAGCGGGGCACGAACTGCGCTTCCTGCACCCCGTCGCCCGGACCTGGCCGCCAGATGTCGAGGGTTCCCGTCTCATTGTCGAAGCGGCCGATGCCGCTGGAGCCGTCCATGGCGCGGGCGAGCACGTAGCCGTAGCGGTAGGGGCGGCCCTGATAGCGGTCGTCCGTGCGCGGCATCTCGCACGGCACGTTGAGGAGGCGCTGCGTGGTGAAGCTGTCGTCATTGCTGGCGAGATCGAAGGTCATGCGCGTGAGGAACGGCGGCACGGGCGCCGTCTCCTCGCCCTGCGGCGTGGTGAAGAAGGGGAAGCAATTGCCATCATAATAGCACAGGTCCATGTGGACCTTGGTGCCCTCGCGATAGGCGTTCATCATGTGGCCCGCACTGCCCGTCGGCCCCTTGAACCAGCGGATGTCCTCCGCCTTGCCGCAGCGCGGCACCAGCGCGACATG
>JAFKLU010000159.1:0-3009 GCA_017304105.1 Sphingomonadales bacterium | reverse complement strand
TGCCACTGGTAGAAGGGCCCGCCCTGCTTCACCACGTCTAGATCGGTGATGAGCGGGAAGAAGGGCACGACCACCCATTCGTCGGTAATCGCGAAATCGTGGACGCAGGCCGCATAGGGCATTTCGAACCAGATCTCGGTCTTGATCTTCCGGTCCGGGCCGAACACGTAGAAGACGAAGTCTTTGGTCGCATCGCCCTTCGCCTGATAGCCGAAGGCGAGCAGTTCGTTGGTGATGGGATCGACCTTCGGGTGCGCGGTGAAGGTCTCGGAGAGGATCTGCCCGTCGAAATCGACACGGCCGAGCGTCTCCAGCGTCTCGGGATCGACCTCATAGGGGAGATCGTCTTCCTTCAGCGAGTAGAGATGGCCGGCATGGAACATGGCGGTCGTGTTGGCTGTGCCGAGGTGCACGTCCTTCACGCTTTCATCGACCGTGTAGCGATTGCGATAACGCCCGAAGAGGCCGCGGCGGGCCGCCTTCTGCCGCTTGTAGCGCTCCGTCTCGACCCACTTTACCGCATAGTCGACCTGCCCGCCCTTGAAGCGGAACATGTGGATCTGGCCTTCGCCATCGATGAAGATGTCGTCCGTGCGCCCGGAGGGATATTGCCGGTCGGCACCGACGCGATAGAGCGCGCCTTCCAGCCCTTCGGGAATGGCGCCGGAGATCATCTCCAGCCCCTCCAGCGCGATGTTGGCGCGCATCGGCTCGCCCCAGCCGCGATAAAGCTCAATGTCCGGAAACGTGATGGGTTCGACCATGATTCTCTCCGATGAAGTGCGGGCCGCTCAGACGGCGCCGATGAAGTCGATGATGTGGCGCTCAAGGTCGCTGTCGGGCACGCCGATCTCGAGCACGGGGGACAGGTGGTTGTGGCCATGCAGCCAGTGCAGGCGCGGGAAGGTCTTGTGCGCCGTCGCATAGCGGGTGGCATAGGTCGCCGCCTGGACCTGGAAGTCCTCCGGGTCGAATTCCGAGACGGTCATCATGATCGGCGTCTTCGCGCCGATGATGCCGGTCATCACTGCCGCCGGGCCCCAGGCGGCGCGGTCCTCGCCATAATAGGCCTCGTGGAAATGGCTCGGCTTGGCGTCGCGCACGTCATAAATGCCGGAGATGAGCAGCGCGCCGGCGATTTTGGGCGAGAAGCGCGCGACATATTCCGCGACATGCACCGCGCCTGCCGACTGGCCCATCACGAAGATGCGCTCCGGGTCGCCGCCATATTGGGCAATGTTCTCGCGCACCCAGTCCACCGCCGCAGCCACGTCCTCGCCGCCCGCCGGCCAGCGATGCGCGGGCGCCAGCCGATAGGTCATGGTGACGCCGACATAGCCCGAATCCACTGCGAAACCGCCGATATTGTCGTAGAAAGGCGAGCCCTCGGTGGTCTTGTCGCCCATCACGAAGCCGCCGCCATGCACGAACATCAGCACCGGCGCGCCCGTATGTCCGTCGTCATGCGCGAAGACGTCGAGCCGGTTGCGCTCGTCCGGGCCGTATTTGATGTCCCGCGTTACCTTGGCATGGGTCGGCAGACCCGCCTGCAGCGCGCGATAAATCTCCTGCGTGCCGCCCAGCATGCCGGGCGTAAGCTCAGCGCCGAAGCCGGCCAGTTGCGTGCGAATTTCCGGGGTCATGCAGCATCTCCCACCTTGAGCACGGGCTTGATGACGGTGCCCGCTTCGCAATCATGAAACGCCTTGCCGATCTCTTCGAAGCTGTATGTCTCGATGAGCCGGTCGAAGGGGAAGCGCCCCTGCCGCCACTGGTCGATCAGCATCGGCAGGAAAGTGCGCGGATTGGCGTCGCCGCCAAGAATGCCGCGCAATTGCCGCCCGCCCGCGAGCATGGGGAACATCGCCGGCGCCCATTCCCCGCGCGGCGCCGCGACGAAACCGGCCGTGCCGTTCATGGCGAGCGCTTCGAGCGCGATGGTGTGGACCGCCGGAACGGTCGTCGTGTTGAACGTGTAGTCAACGCCCCGCCCCGTCACGGCCCGGATCTTCTGGGCGACGTCCGGTTCGTCGGCGGCAACCACGTCCGTCGCGCCAAGCTCCAGCGCGAGGTCGAGCCGCGCGCGGTTGATGTCGACCGCGACGATGCGCCTGGCCCCCACCAGCCGCGCGGCCATGATGGCCGAGAGGCCGACGCCGCCAACGCCCAGCACGGCAATCGTGTCGCCCGCCTTCACCTTGAGCGCCTCGATGACGCCGCCCGCGCCGGTGATGACCCCGCAGCCCAGGGGCGCGAGCTTCTCCAGCGGCAGGTCCTTGTCGACCTTCACGGCCGTCCGCTCCGGCACGATCGCGTGGGTCGCGAAGGAGGACTGGCCGAAGAAATGCGAGTGAATGCGCTCTTCCCCGCAGGAAAGCGCGACGGAGCCGTCCAGCCGCTTGCCGCCGAAGCTCAGCGGCATCGCAAGATCGCAATAGGTCGGCCGCCCGGCAAGGCAGCTCGGGCATGCGCCGCAGCTACTGCCCGAGAGGATCACATGATCCCCCACGGCAAAGCCCCGCACGCCCTCGCCCAGCGCTTCGACCACGCCCGCGCCCTCATGGCCAAGGACGATCGGATGCGGCGCATGGCGGCCAGGATGCTCGTGCACATCGGTATGGCAGATGCCCACGGCGACGATGCGGACCAGCATCTCCCCCGCGCGCGGCGCCTCAAGCTCCAGCGTTTCAAGGCTCGGCGCGTCCTGATTGGCGCGGCTGACGGCAGCGGTGATCTTCATCACTGCTTCCCCGCAACCGGCGGCGCCACGTGACGCGGCTTCTGCTTGAGCAGCAATTCGCCCTTCCACGGCACCTGATCGGCCGCCGTCCATGCGTTCACATGCAGCGACTGGAAGCGCCACGGCCCTTCCTTGTTCGTCACATGGTCAACGCGGGTGCCGATGCCGAACACGAAATTGGTGTGATAATCGGTCTGGAACTGCACGATCTGGAAGAAGCAGCGCACGTCCAACTCGCCCTCTTCCTCGCGGGGCTCCATGATGAAGTG
>JAFKLU010000158.1 GCA_017304105.1 Sphingomonadales bacterium | reverse complement strand
TCCCGCGCGGCCTCCAGCGCGGCGAATGCCTGGGCGCCGCAATCGACCGTGACGACAAGGCTCGATCCGCTCTGCGCGAGCGCGACCAGCGCTTCGCCGGAGGGACCATAGCCCTCCATCAGCCGGTCGGGAATATAGACTCCGGCGTCGAGACCGAGATCGCGCAGCAGGCGGATGAGGAGCGCCGCGCTGGTGGCGCCGTCCACGTCATAATCGCCGAAGATGGTGACCGACTCGCGGTCGATCACGGCGGCGGCGAGGCGCTCGGCGGCGCGGTCCATGTCCCGGAAGACGGAAGGATCGGGCATGAAGGCGCGGATGGTGGGGGCGCGCTCGCGGTCGAGCGTGTCATTGGTGCAACCGCGCGCGCGGAGCAGGTCGTCGATCAGCGCGCCGCTCGCGCCGCAGGGCTCAGGCCCCCGCCAGCGCCAGGCGCGGCCGGTGAGCGAGCGATCAATATCGAGAGCGAAGCGGGTCACGGAGCTTTGGTCACTTCATCAGGGCTGGAGAAAATTATCTTCCAAGGGTGCGAAAAGTTCGGGCCCAGGCCCGAAAGTGTTTTTTGCCGCGCCCCTTTGCCCGGGTGGGGCAAGCGAGCCGACGGCGTTGCTCGGGGACTAGCATGAAGCGAGGGCAACAGGACAGGGGCGAGATGAAGGGGGCCGGTGGGGCGGAGCCGCCAGCCGGGCTGGGAATTCGCCGCGCCCAATGGCCGCCAGCGCGATTGTCCCGAGAGGCAATCGAATTCGGGAATAATTACTTGTTAGCAACTCCAATATATTCGGTCGCCCCGAATACTGACGGCATCTTGAGGTTGGAATGCGTTACAAAAAAGCTTTGGGGTGGGCGGGGATTTTTCTGATATCTGCGTGCAATTCGCCCGAAGCCACTGATGTCAACGCAACCGCGCCGGTTGATGTCGAAGAAAACGCCTCCGATGCCGGAGAGCAAGTCGCTCAGGCGGGCACATATCCTGAATTCACTGATGCGATCAAATTTGCCTTCAGCAGTGATTTTCAGGAAAGAATATCGAACGCGATGGCTCAAAATGCGCCGCGAGTGGTGGCAACAAACCTGGGAAGCAGAGCTTTTGAGTTCACCTGTGAGACTCAGTATGAGAGCAGGGGCTACGCCGCGCCTTCAGATGCGGCGAATTTCGATGCCTGCGGGATCATCGCGCGCGTTTCAAAGAATCTAGCGGATGCCGAAAAGGAAAATCTGTTCCGGGCCGAAATTGACGGCGACGTGACCATCAACAAGGTCTGGGAGGGGCAGGCGAAATTCCAGAACAGGACGCTCCCCGCGATCATGCTGGAAGCCCGTTTTGGAATCATCAATCGCGGAGCGGGCTATAAAAAGGCAGTCTGCGTCCGCGATCTCTATGTGGACGACAAGGAGTTCTCGGTCCGGCGCGGTTCGCGCTACCTCAGTTGTGATCCGGAAGATCCGGAGCAAATCGAGGAAGCGATGGCTGCAAATGAGGTCCAAACCCCGTATCGGGCGGGAGCCTCCGCGAGTCCGGCGTCGAATGGCAGCATCGCGCAAGGCGGGCAGACTGAACAAGCACCCGCGCAACGACAATCGACGCACGAGCAAGCTGTTGCCGACAATAAGCTTTCCACGCAGGGCATAATGGCGGCCTGGAATGCGATCGATCGCTCGACGCAAGCTGATATTCTGCCCCGGCAACGCGCATGGATTAAGTCAAAGGACGCGAATTGTGCCGTTGAGGCCGCTTCCAGTTCGTTGGACCAGACCGAACGAGAAACCGCGCGATTGAATTGCGACACGAAGGCCAATCGTTCGAGAATTGAATGGCTGAAACAATATCTTCCCCAGTGACAAGGCACGGAACCTAAGTTCGACGTAAGATCTGCGCTGTGGAGTTTCTCATGAAGACGATGAAATACATCATGGTGAAATTGGCGATCTGCCTTGCGCTACTGTCGGGCGGATTCACGCCTGCTTCCGCTCAGGAAGGCCGCTCGTCCGCCGATGCGGTGATTGGTCTGTTCGGTGCACTGGCCAAGGGGGTTTCCCAGGCGAATGTCCGGAGCAGTTGGGATGCGGTGCCTGCCGAAACGCGCTCCTGTCTTGATACAGCCTTATCCCCGAAGAACGCGAGCGTTGAAGCGCTGATCCGCTCTGGCGTGAAAGCGAACGACACGCGCCTTTCTGAACTTATGAATTTTTGTCAGGTCGTTATGGCCCGGCAACTCCGGGACAATCTTCCGTGCAAAACGCCCGATGGCGCCGGCCAAGTCGTTGAAACACTTTGCTATGAGCAATTCGTTTCCACCGGTAACGGGCAAATTCAGGCATTGGACAAGGATGGCTTCATCCGTCTCGCCGCCTCCGGAGGGGCCGTGCAGATTGCAACGCTGGAAATGCCTGTGGCCAGGTCCATGCGCCTGCAGGCAGAACAGAGGGCGCGCGAACAGGCATTGGCGGACAAGCGGCGGTTGGCGGAGCAAAAAGCTCTGGAAGAGAAAAAGAAGGCCATGGCCGAACTCAGCACTTTCCGCCCGTACTGACGCAAAATTGCCCGGATCGGTTAGCGGAGGCCTGACCTTCAGCTCCCTCCGCCGCCCGAGAAAACAAGATAGCTCCATCCCACTTTGCAACTGTCTTGCGATGGGCTAGCTCGGCTGCATGGCTTCCATCCTCTCCGTTCGCGGCGTCACCAAGCAATATGCGAGCGGCCACAAGGCGCTCGGCAGCATCGATCTTGATGTGGAGGAGGGCGAGATCTTCGCCCTGCTGGGGCCGAATGGCGCCGGCAAGACGACGCTCATCTCCATCATCTGCGGGTTGGTGAGAGCCAGCGGAGGCAGCGTGACCGTCGATGGTCATGACATAGTGAAGGGCTATCGGCACACGCGCTCGGTGATCGGGCTGGTGCCGCAGGAACTCACTACCGACATGTTCGAGCGGGTGGTCGACACGGTGGCGCTGAGCCGTGGCCTGTTTGGCATGCCGCGCAACGATGCGCTGGTCGAGAAGATCCTGCG
>JAFKLU010000157.1 GCA_017304105.1 Sphingomonadales bacterium | reverse complement strand
AGGCGTGATCGGAGAGATGCTGGAGCTGGCAGCCGCCGCATTCAGGGAAGTGGCGGCAGGGCGGCTCGGCATGATGCGGCCCCACAGCGATGCTCCCATCGGGCAGCAGCCGGTCGCCGGGCGCGCTCATCGGCACATGGCGGCCATCGGCCGTGACGCCATCGCCGCGCGCGGCAATGCGGACGATCAGATCGGCCTCGCTCACAGCGCGCTCGCGATCGCCGCCGGAAGCCGCGCGACGAGATCGTCTGCGACGAAAGCCGCCCCCGCGCGCCGCGCCGCCTCGCCATGCAGCCAGACGGCTTCGCAGGCGGCCCGGAAAGGATCGCCTGTCACGGCGAGACGGCCCGCGGCCACACCGGCCAGCACATCGCCCGTGCCCGCCGTGGAGAGCCAGGACGAAGCCGGCGGCGCGACCACGCATCGACCGTCCGGCGCGGCGATGACCGTGTCCGGCCCCTTGTGGACAATCACGATGCCCGTCCGCCGCGCGGCTGCCCTTGTCGTCTCGATCTTGTTGCCCTCTTCTTCACCAAACAGATTGTCAAACTCGCCTTCATGCGGCGTCGCGATGGCCGGCAGCGGCTTGCCGGCAAAGCCATGCTGCGCCAGCAGCCAGAGCGCATCCGCATCGGCGACCGTGGGCAACCCGGACTTGAGAGCGGCCGAAAGTCGTTCCCACGCGGCGTCGGTGCGGCCGAGGCCCGGTCCGGCGAGGAGGACGCGCGCGCGCGCGAAATCGAGCGACATGCTGCGCACAATGGCATGGCTGATTGCGCCGACATCGCCATGCCCCAGCAGCCGGACATAGCCCGCGCCGGAGCGCGCAGCCGCCTCCGCGCACAGGGCAGCGGCGCCCGGCATCGCCCCCGCCACCACGGCGACGAGACCGCGACGATATTTATGGGCATCGGCAGAGGGCGCCTGAAGCGACGGCCGAGACAGCGCTGTCGCGCAGCCTTCGGGCGGCACAATGCCTATGTCCACCAGGCTATGCTGCGCAGCATAGCTCCGCCCCGGCATCAGCATGTGCGCCGGCTTCCAGGCGCCGAGCGAGATGCAATGCGTGAAGACCGGCAGCGGCGAGAGGGCAACGGCCTGATCGCTCTCCACGCCGCTCGGCACGTCCAGCGCATAGCTGTGCTGCGCCGCTCCGGCGAGATCGGCGAGGCGAGCGGCAATCTCCGGCGCGAGGCCGCGCATGAGGCCGATTCCGAACAGCGCATCGACGATCTGGCTCGCCGGCGCCGCTTCCATGATATCCTCGACGGGACCATCCCAGTCCGCGCGGGCCTGAAGGCTGTTCGTCGTCCGGCTCTCGCCCATCGCGGCCACGCGCACCGGCACGCCCAGTTCGCGCAGCCGCCGCGCAATCACGAAGCCGTCGCCGCCATTATTGCCCGGCCCGCACAGCACCAGCACGTCCCGCTTGTGCCCCGCGCGCCAGATCAGCTCCGCCGCGCCCTCGCCCGCACGCCGCATCAGCGCATAGGGATCGACACCGCCGTCGAACAGCGCCTGCTCCGCCGCCCGCATCTGCGCCACCGAGAGGATCGGCGCGCCGGTCATCGCGCGGCCGCCCTGCCTCTTGGGCAAGCCGTCAGCCGCATCGGAGCGAGCGCTCAAATGTCCGCGAAGACATGCGTCTCCGCCTTGGCGCCGGGGTGGGTGACCGCACCCTTGACCGCCGGGCCGACATTCTGGGCGAAGCGCCAGAGCGCGCCGGACTGATAGTCGTTCTCGCGCGGCTTCCATGCCTTGCGGCGCTGGGCGAGCACCGCTTCGTCGACCTTGAGGTCGATGGTGCCGGCATCCGCGTCGATGGCGATGATGTCGCCATTCTCTACCAGCGCGATGGGGCCGCCCTCGGCCGCCTCCGGCCCCACATGGCCGATGCAGAAACCACGCGTCGCGCCGGAGAAGCGCCCGTCCGTGATGAGCGCCACCTTCTCGCCCATGCCGAGGCCATAGAGCGCCGCGGTGGTCGAGAGCATCTCGCGCATACCGGGGCCGCCCTTGGGGCCCTCATAGCGGATGACGACCACTTCGCCTTCCTGGATCTGGCGATGCTCGACAGCCTGGAAGGCATCCTCCTCGCAATCGAACACGCGCGCCGGACCCTCGAACTGGTGGCGCTTCATGCCCGCGACCTTCACGATCGCGCCGTCCGGCGCCAGCGTGCCGCGCAGGCCCACGACGCCACCGGTCGGCGTGATCGGGGTCTTCGCGTCGTAGATGACCTTCTGGTCCGGGTTCCACGTCACCTCGTCGATGTTCTCGCCGAGCGTCTTGCCGGTGACGGTCATGCAGTCGAGGTGCAGCAGGCCAGTCTGGGCCAGCGTCTTCATCAGCATGTAGATGCCGCCCGCGTCATACATGTCCTTCGCGACATATTTGCCGCCGGGCTTCAGGTCCGCGATGTAGGGCGTGGTCTTGAAGATTTCGGCCACGTCGAACAGATCGAAGTCGATGCCGCACTCATTGGCCATGGCGGGCAAGTGCAGCGCGCCGTTGGTCGAGCCGCCGGTCGCCGCGACGATGCGCGCAGCATTCTCGAAGGCTTCGCGCGTGCAGATGTCGCGCGGGCGGATGTTCTTCGCCAGCAGTTCCATCACCTGCTTGCCCGCCGCGACGGCAATTTCCTGGCGGCTCTTATAGGGAGCCGGCGCCATGTTGCTGTTGGGCAGCGACAGGCCGATCGCCTCGCCCACGCACGCCATGGTGTTGGCGGTATATTGGCCGCCGCACGCGCCATGACCGGGGCATGCGACCTTCTCAAGCGCGATGACCTCCTTCAGCGGGCAGGCGCCGGCGGCATATTTGCCGACCACCTCGAACACGTCGACCACAGTCACGTCGCGGTCCTCGAAACGGCCGGGAAGGATCGATCCGCCATAAACGAAGATCGACGGCACGTTGAGGCGCAGCATGGACATCATCATGCCGGGCAGCGACAGGCCGATCGCCTCGCCCACGCACGCCATGGTGTTGGCGGTATATTGGCCGCCGCACGCGCCATCACCGGGGCATGCGACC